>JAFRCZ010000203.1 GCA_017404125.1 Methanobrevibacter sp. | reverse complement strand
TAATGAAAGCCATGTTTTTCTTAGGCTTGTCTTCACCAAAACTTTCCTTACCTGCAGGTGAAGTGGTTGTTGATGCACCGTAAGGGGTAGCTCCACTTCTTTGAATACCAGTGTTCATGTAAGCTTCGTTATCGTAACAGATATAGGTTATGTCGTGACCTCTTTCCATAGCTCCAGACAATGATTGGATACCGATATCTGCAGTACCACCGTCACCACCGAAAGCAACGATGTTTACATCTTCTTTTCCTTGTGCTTTCAATGCCCTTTCTACACCGGAAGCAACTGCTCCTGCATTTTCAAAAGCAACGTGAATCCAAGGGACTTCCCATGCGGTTTCAGGATAAGGGGATGTCATAACATCCAAACAACCGGTTGCACAGGCAACCACAGTGTTTCTGCCTAATGCCTTAAGAGCAAGCCTTACAGCAATAGCTGCTCCACAACCAGCACAGCCTCTGTGACCTGGTGCCAATAATTCTTCTTCAGGAAACTCCATCCTATTCATCCTCCTTTAAGCCTAACCAAGTAACTTCTTTTACTGGATTTTTAGTTAATTCTACAGCTTCTTCAATGTATTCAGGAATTACGTCTCTTCCACCTAATCCTAAAATGAAGCCATAGGTTTCTTTGTGACATTTAGTTTTCAAGTCTGCGAAAAGCGCTCCTCCAATACCGAATGAGAAGTTTTTGTCAAGTACAGCCAATTTATCAGCATTTTTGACGATTTCATCAATTTCTTCATAAGGGAATGGCCTGTAAGCTCTGATTTTTAATAAACCTACTTTTTCGCCTTTTTCTCTTAACTGATCAACTACATGTCTTACTGTACTTGCCATTGAACCCATACAGACTAAGATAATTTCTGCATCTTCGCATAAGTATGGTTCAGTAAGACCATATGTTCTGCCGAACTTTTCACCGAATTCTGCACCTACTTCCTTGATTACTTCCATTGATTTGTCCATAGCAACTTGCATGTCATGTCTTGCTTCAGTATAGTATTCAGGGTCTGCAAAGTTACCTAAGGACATTGGTCTTTCAGGATCAAGGTAAGCGAATTTAGGTACATATGGTTTGAGGAAGGTATCTACTTCTTCCTGAGTCAATAAGTCTACAGGCTCGACAGTGTGAGTTAAGATAAATCCGTCTAAACATACCATTACAGGCAACATTACTTCTTCATGCTCTGCAATTCTGTATGCTTGAAGAATAGTGTCAAATCCTTCTTGACCGTTTTCTACATAAAGCTGAATCCATCCTGCATCTCTTTGTGCGATGGAGTCTTGTTGATCGTTCCAAATGTTTAATGGAGCAGAAATTGCCCTGTTCGCATCTGCCATTACTATTGGAGCTCTCATACCTGCAGCTGCAAACAATATTTCATGCATTAACATTAATCCTTGAGATGAGGTAGCAGTGAATACTCTTACTCCTGCCTCGGAAGCTCCTAAGGTAGCACTTCTTGCACTGTGTTCTGATTCTACTCTAATATACTCCGCATCCAAATCACCATCTGCAACGAATTGTGCAAGGTATTCGGATATGGTAGTTTGAGGAGTAATAGGGTAAACAGGAATAACTTGTGGTTTTGCTAACTTTACAGCTTCTGCAACTGCTCTATTTGTTGTCATAATT
>JAFRCZ010000202.1 GCA_017404125.1 Methanobrevibacter sp. | reverse complement strand
TAGATCTTTTAGATACTTCCACTCTCTTTAAAGGCCTTGAATCTCCTCTTGATGTTTGGAGCTCTCATAAAGATGAAGTCCATACCCTTCCTGAAGAATTTGATGTAATTGCAAGCTCTTCACTTTGTGACATTGAAGCTATGAAACATAAAGAAAAGGAAATCTATGGAATCCAATTCCATCCAGAGGTTCATCATACTCCTAAAGGAGAATTCATCTTTAAGAATTTTTATGAGATTTGTCAGAATTATGAAAATGAGTAAATTAAAGAAAAGATCATTGATTATAATTATTTTTATTTAAATTTTAACAAAGGGTTGATAAAATGTTTGATAATTTAGATGACTTCAAAAAGAAAGCACTCGACAAAAAAGCTGAATTAAAATTCAAAAACATCAGTATTCCTATCGGTGACGGCGAACAAGATTTCAGAATCACTGGTATTGGTGAAAAAGCTATCAAAATTGAAAAATACGTCAAATATGAAGACATGATGGATGCTGTAATGGATGGCAAAGACGAAGGTTTAGAAGCTATCATTATGGAATTTATCGAAGATTTTGAATAAGTAATTAATATTTTTCTTTAAAATTTTCTTAAAGATTTTTATTTAATAAATTTTAAATTATTTACAATTAATTTTTTAAGGTATTTTTATGTTAAGCCCAAAGGAATTTATTGAAGATGCTATAGTTAAAATCAAAGAGGAAATCGGTGATGAAAAAACCATTATAGCATTATCTGGTGGTGTTGACAGTTCTGTATGCTCTGTTCTTACTCAAGAAGCTATTGGCGATAATTTAACAGCAATATTCGTTAACCATGGATTGCTTAGGGAAGGAGAAGCAGAACAGGTTTGTGAGGTTTTCGAAGAAAGATTAAACTTCAAATATGTGGAGGCATCTGATGAATTTTTATCTGAACTTGAAGGGGTGGATGATCCTGAAGAGAAAAGAAAAATCATCGGAAGAGTATTCATTGAAGTGTTCGAAAGGGAAGCGCAAGCAGTTGATGCTAAATATTTGGTTCAAGGTACTATTGCTCCTGACTGGATTGAAACTGAAGGTGAAATCAAGACTCACCATAACATGGCATTGCCAAGTGGTATGGTCTTAAAGGTAGTTGAACCGGTCAGAGACTTATACAAAGATGAAGTTAGAGAAGTCGGTACTGAATTAGGCCTTCCAGATAGCATTGTACAAAGGCAACCTTTCCCAGGTCCGGGACTTGGTGTAAGAGTTGTTGGAGCTTTAACAAGAGACAATTTGGCTGTTTGTAGGGCTGCAGATGCTATTGTAAGGGAAGAAGTGGAAAAAGCTGGATTGGATAAGGAATTATGGCAATATTTCGCTGTACTTACTGACACTAAAGTAACTGGTGTAAAAGGAGACGAAAGAGACTTCGGTTATCTTGTTGTAATCAGATTGATCAGTTCTGTAGATGCAATGACTGCAACTGTTCCTGAAATGCCTTGGGACGTAATCAGAACAATTTCAAGAAGAATCACCTCAGAAGTTTCTGAAGTTACTCATGTTGCTTTATCCATTAGTGATAAGCCACCTAGTACCATTGAATTCTGTTAAATTAAGTTAAATTGCTTCTAAATAGTTATTTAACTTATTCTTTATTTATTTTTCATTCTTTTATTTATTTTTAATTTTTTCTGATTTTTTGAGCTGTTTTTTTATTTTATTCTAGTAATTATGGGTTTTATTATGAGAACATCTAAATCAACTAAAAATGCTTATTTAGCCAAATTAACTGAGAAAATACAGATGAAATCAGTTGAAGTAGGCAAAGATTTAGATGGGAGCACACCACCATCTGTTTTTATCGGTCGCTGGAGTTATCCTAAAGTCTATGCAGGACCAATGATGGTTAGCCAGACTGGTGATACATATATTATGGACTCTCCAGAGCAGTGGATTGGTGAAAATAAAACACAAGAGGATATTATAGGATACAGATTAAATCTTGTTCGTGGAAAGCAATTGATTGACATTAAGGATTTGGAAAATCCATTTGTAGAAAAGCTACAGGATATTTCTCTTGCATCAAAATCCATTGACAGTGAAGCCACTTTTGGATCAAGGCCAACCGGTGCAATGTTTTCTGAAGAGAGCACACCACATGGCCCAAGCGCATTGATTGAAAAATTTGACATTGATGCCGTAAAATGGGACAGACAGCTTGAAAAAAGCTTTTATGACACTGATTTAAAGGCAAGGGAAGCAGTCATGAATCTTCATAATAAGGATGTTCCTTTCTCAGCTATGCAAAAGGCATTTTCTGTAGGGGCATTTGGCCTTAAGAAGAATCGAAGATTGGTCCCAACAAGATGGTCAATTACTGCTTGTGACAGCACTATTGCAGACAATCTCTTAAAGGAAGTCAGGCATTATAATATAATGGATTCCTATAGGGTCTACGAGTTTTCAAGCTTGAACAATTATTATGCAATTATCCTCACACCTACAGAATGGCAGTATGAATGGTTTGAAGCATTTATCAAAATTATGGGAAAAGAGGAAATGATTTTCTCAGATTATGAAACAAATGCCGGTAAAAAGGAATATTCCTGTGTAGGTGGATGTTATTACACTGCTAAAATGGCAGTATTGGATAAATTGAATCAAATGAAACTTCAATCAGGCCTTATTATTTTGAGGGAGGCCTATTCTGGTTATGTCCCTCTTGGAGTATTCAATGTGAGGGAAAATGTTAAATATGCAATGAATGGAGATTATAAGGAATTTGAATCATTAAGAGAAGCTCTTGTCTATTGCGGTACCAAATTGAAGATACCTATTAGCAGATACGTAAAGCAAAGTGATTTGCTAAATGAATTATTGCATTCACAGCAGACAACATTGGATTCTTTCTTCAAGAAGTCTCCAGATTTACAGAATTGATGTTTAAATAGATTAAAATACAGATTATTATAAATTTTATTAGGTAAGAATATGAATCTTAAATTTAAAAAACCATCAAAGGAAACTCAAATGGCTATGTCTGAAGTAGCTGGTGGTGAGGATAATAATGATTATCACGTATTGGCAGAAGAGAAATTAGTTAACATGACTAGTCATAGCTATGCTAAATTGGTCAATAGCGGAAATTCTGCAATTCTATCTGCAATGAATGCAATTGATGGTGCTATATTGATTCCAGATCAAGGAGCATGGAATGGATTTAAGCAAATAGTTAAATTTTTAAATAAGGATTTGTTTACTGTAAAAACCAATAAAGGCTTAATTGATTTAGAAAATCTTAATGAATCCATAATTCAATCATCAGAGAATAATTTTATAGATTTAAATGATGAAAACAATAAATCTGCTCTATTTTTAACAAGTTTTGCAGCTTATACTGCTGAACAGGACTTAAAAGCAATTTGTGATTTTGCTCATAAAAACAATCTTCTTGTTGTAGAAGACGCTTCTGGAGCTATTGGAGATTATGAGAATAGATTGGCAAATGGGAATTATTCAGATATTATAATTGGTTCTACAGGATCTCCAAAAATAGTGAATGTTGAAGATGGCGGATTCATAACAAGCAATGATGAAAAATTATTTGAAAAATCAAATCTTCTTTTAAAAACAAATAAAGCAAGCAATATCACTGCCTGTGGAATTTATAATGAATTGGATTTTGCTGCTGAAAACCTTAAAAAGACTGTTGAGGCATGTTCATATCTTAAGGAAAGCATTGAAGATAAAACTGATTTCAATGTATTTCATAAGGATAAAAGGGGAATCAATGTCATTATAGAATCAGAAGATCCTAAATCATTATCCTACAAATTACGTCAGGAATTAGTTTTAGACAGTCATGGGATGATTACAAAATGTCCTAATTACAATAGATTAAAGGAAAAGGCAGTAGCTATTGAAATTAAGAATTTGGACATCTCATGTTTAGAAAAAGATAATTTAGATGAAATTATTGAGATTTTAATTAAATACCAGTAATTAATTTTTTTTACTCTTTTTTTAAAATATTTTTACTCTTTTTTTAAAAATTTTTTATTCTTTTTTTATCCTAAAAATTCTTTTATTTATAGGCTTACCATTATCGTTATGAAAAATATTATATATTGTTAAATAAATAGATAAAAATATTAAATCTAATAAAAAGTATTTTATATTAATTTTAAATAATCGATTTGTAGGGAGGTGTATAAATAAAAGATGAGCTGAAATGGATATCATTTACATTATTATTGATTATTTTGATTTCAATTCCTTCAATTAGTGCTGAAAGCATAGATGATAATTCTATTTCTGAAGGGGTTTCTGGTGAAACTAATCCGGATTTAAATATTCGAGATTTAGATTCTGTATCTAGTTCTGATATCTTTAATGATTTAGAAGAAGACTCTAATGCTAATCAGAATTATGAATCTTCCAATGAATTGATTAATAGGATATATGATGCCAATAATGGGGATACAATAGTAATTGAACCTGGCACATATAAGATTCATGGTGTAAATATTACAAAAAACATTTCCCTTCAAGGAAATGGCAATCCACGTGAAGTAATTATAGATGGTGAAAAGTTATCTAGCATATTTTTAATACAGAATAAGGATTTAACCGTTACTTTTAATAACTTAACATTTATTAATGGCCAATCTGATAATTTTGGTGGCGCAATTTGTATGGAAACTGGTAATGTTTATGTGGATAATTGTATTTTCATAAACAATACAGCATTGAATGTGACTAATGGGGGAGCTATTTCAAATTATGGTAATGAAACGGATAGAAGCTATTTATTTGTAAACAATTCCCTATTTATTGGCAATCATGCAGACCATGACGGTGGTGCTGTAACCACTTGTTATGCAATTTCTGATATCTATAACTCTGTATTTATCAATAATTCTGCTCGTCGTGATGGTGGAGCTGTTCGTGTAAGTATTTTTGGATATGGTAGTGTTCAAGATTGTATTTTTATGTATAATCATGCAGATGAGTGGGCTGGCGCTTACTATAGTTGGGCTGGAAACTCAAGCATTGATAGATGTATCTTCATCAATAACACCGCGGGCACCAATGGTGGAGCTGTAATGGTTTCTGGCAGTCTTAACCTCACAAATTCGATTATCGTAAATAATACAGCAAGTGAAACTGGCGGTTCATTTTATATCCAACAGCCTATGTTCGATGCCAAAACCATCATAAATGTGAAAAACAACATTATTACAAATAATTCATCTCCTTTGGGACAGGAAATATTTCTTAAATGGAATGCAACAAATCTTTTATTCCCTATGTTTAATGGCAATGACTGGGGAGATGAAGACCCTAGAGATTCTAGTGTTGTAGATCCGAATAATGTTTCAAGAAGAATCAGACCAAGTTCAAATGCTCATAATTTAGGTTTGTTTGATCTTTTGGACTTTTCATTATTAGGCAGATATTCTGATGTATTGAATGATTATTACAGCAGAGATTATAAAGACCATTTTGGACGTTTTAGTGATGATTCAAATGATGATGGGTTAAAATTTGACAATAATAAATCTGATTCAGATGATTCCAATGGAAAAATAAATAGTGGAATTAATGATGCAAATTCAAATAATTCATCAAATAACCTATTAAATGACTTTGAAAATAATTTATTCAATAATAAATCCAGTGCATTTAAAGGGGAAAAATCAGATAATTTCAATTCCACTTATGTAAATGAGAATTCAAATAATAGAAAAATGACTGAATTATTTGAAGATAATCCAACAAGTCAGAAGTCATTTGATATAAAACATATTTTAGCTTTATCTATTGTTTTGCTTTTATTCCTATTTGGATTATTAAGAAAAAGAGATAGATCAAGTTAATTTATTTAATTTTTTTCTTTTTACTTATTTTTTTTAAATTTTAATTTTTTACTTTTTTTTACTTTTTTACTTTTTTTTTTACTTTTTATGAATCGTA
>JAFRCZ010000201.1 GCA_017404125.1 Methanobrevibacter sp. | reverse complement strand
AGAGGAAGATTTTGAAGATGAATTCACTTCCATATCCCCAGAACAAACTTTTTATGAAATCATTTTAATTAGACCAAAATAAGTTGATGATATGGATTATGTTTTTGACCAAATTGTTGAAGAGAACAATCCTGTCATTCTTGATTTAAAATTCATTGAAAAGCAAAGTGAAAAAGATTTCAGACAAGCAGGAGAAATCTTAAAACTTTTAAGACATCAATATGGTGCAGAAGCAATTTTGCTTTCACAATCTGAAGACAAAAACTTAATTATTATAACTCCATCCAGAGTTAAATTAATTAGAAAAGATTAATTAGGCAATGCTCATATTGTTTTTCCTATTCTCTTTTCTTTTTCTACTTTTTTAATTATTTTATTATTTTTCCAATCTTTTTTATAAATATTTTAATAATTTTTTAATTAATTTATTTTATAATTTTTTGATTAATTTATTTATTTATTAATTATTAATTTATTTTATTAAATTATTTTTTTAAGTTAATCATTGTTTAAACATCTTGAGGGAGTATTATGGATCATGTAAAGAAATCAGTGGAGTTATTTGGATTAAAGTTTAATTGTGCACAAGCTGTTTTTGCAAGCTTTTCAGAGGACTTAGGGCTTGATGAAAAACAAGCGCTTAAAATTGGAGGATGCTTTGGCAGTGGTATGCGTAAAGGTGAAGTTTGCGGTGCATGTACCGGAGCATTAATGGTTTTAGGTTTAAAATTCGGTCAAAGTGAAGTCGGCGATATTGAAAGTAAACTTAAATCTGATGATGTATGTGTTAAATTTTTAGAAGAATTTGCAGAGAAAAATGGGTCTTATATTTGCAATGACTTATTAGATTGTGATATAAGAACTAAAGAAGGAATAGAATACGCTAAGGAAAATAACCTTTTCACTGAAATCTGTCCTAAAATGGTTGAATCTGCAGCATCTATTGTAGAAGAAATAATTAAGGAAAACTAGTTTCCTTAAATATATTTTTCTTTTTAAATTCTGTTTTTTATGGACTTAAAAGATTTTTTATTTATTCAATATTAAAAAACTTTTCAGCATTTTCAAATGCTACTTTATTTATCTCTTTTTCATCATAACCTAATCTTTTTAAAGTTCTAACTGTTTTTGGAACAGATAATGGATTGGATGGCTTATTGCTGATATCACTGTTCAATAGGAATTTATCAAAACCATATTTGTCCAATATTTCAATTGCCTCTTCCACTTCCATTTTTTGAGGCTGGACAGTCAATCCGATTGTGAACTCTTCATCTATTATCGCTTCAATGGTGTTTAGATTTATATGGTCGATTACAACAAGCTTTGGATTGATATTTTCAAGAACAATTTCCTTTATATCCTTTAAAACTTCCAATTTGTTTTTTCTTGGAGTATGTATAATAACTTTGGATTGTGTATTTTCTGCCAATTCCAATTGTTTTTTAAAGACCTCTTTTTCCAGCTGTGTATTTTCATCTAAGCCTATTTCCCCTATAGCTATTATATCTTTATTTTCTATCCATTTTTCCAATTCATTGAATATAATTTCATTGTTTTCCAATGCATTAGCTGGATGAATTCCTAATGCAACCTTTAAGTCAAGACCATATTCCTTTGCCCTTTTTGGCTCAAAGTTTAATATTCTATTTAAATGGTTTAAAAGAATTTCAGGATTATTATCAATTGTATATGGATAAAAAGAGCAGGTAATCGCTGTATCTATCCCTCCAATAAACATTTTCTCAAAGTCTTCACTACTTCTTGAATCCGCATGCATATGTGTGTCTATCATGTTTTCACGTTCGTTTTATTTTTTAATTTTTTTCTAGATAGAATAAATTTAGCTTTTTAAAAATATAGTTATTTAATAATTAGTTATTTAAAAATATAGTTTTTTTTTTTAAATGTGGTTTTTTAAAAATATAGTTATCTAAATATTATTTAATTTTTTTTATATATTATTTTTTTCTAAAAATCATTTAAACTCATTTTTTTAAAAAAATTTAACAATTTGACATCAATATTGATGTCATCTTGTAATCCTCAGTTCTGTTTTTCTAGCATGTTTATATATAGGTTTATGAAAACTATAAATTGTTAACAGAGTTAACAGATAATTATTAAATTCAAATTTTTACTTTTTAAAGTTGAGTTTTTTAATTCATTCGAGGGGTGTTGGGGTTTTGTTGAATTTTTAGTTTATAGTTTTAATATATTTTTTTTGAAAACTTATGTGAATGGTTAGTTTATCAATTGATTTGATAAATATAGGGTGTTATTATGTATTATTTCTCGATTGTAGGTGATGAGTTAAAATTTTTAAATAATTCGGATATTAGAATTAAAGTCTTGGTAGATTTATTGAATGGTCCATTAAAAATAAGAGATATAGCTAAAAAATCTTTATTAAGTTATAGTTCTATTTCTAGCAACATTCATAAATTATGTGATGAGGGTTATGTTGAAAAAATCCATAATAGTTTCCAGCTAACAAATTTGGGATTCATTTATATCACTATATTAATGGATTTTAGGGATGTTATTTCAGCAATAACAAGTAATTCCGATTTTTGGTTAGACCATGATATCAGTGCATTGTCTAAAAAAGATTTAAATAAATTGTCTTCTCTAGAGGGGTCTGAATTGATAAGATGCAATTCAATGGATATCTACAAGACTCATAAGGAATTTAAGAGATTATTTAAAAATTCAAAAAACTTGAAGGTGATATTTCCTTATCTTCATCCAGAATACCCTAAACTAATCAGAAGATTAATTTTAAAAGGGATTAAAGTGGATTTAATTGTTTCAAAGGACATATTGGATAGTTTTTTAAAAGACATTGGCAAAGATGTTGTTAAAAAAGGTATTTATGAGGGTAATTTTTCTATAAAATATTTTACTGAAGATATTAAAATTGCTCTTGCGATTTCTAATGAATTTGTTTCGTTAGGTTTATTTAGGTTAGATGGCACTTATGACCAAAATAGATTATTGTTATCCAATAAGCAAAAAGCAATCAATTGGGGATTAACAATTTTTGATTACTATGATGTAAATGCATTCTCTTTGATTTTGGATTGATCTTTTTTTTTATTTTGGGTGGTTTGATGTTTAACGAAGAAGATTCACTTAATAAATATAATGATTTTTTGACTGTTCGCTTTTTATTAGCTTCAAAAATGAGGCCTTTATTATTGTTATTGTTATCTGATAGTGACTATGATTTAAATGCCTTTCGTGAGGAATTGGATAAACCTTCTGCTTCAATTTTGCATGGTTTAAAAGAATTGGAACGCATTAATCTGATAAATAAGAATTTTAAAAGGTATTCTCTATCTTCTAAAGGAATATTATGTTCTGCAAGTTTGAAAAAACTTTTTAAAGATTTATATGTCTTTGAGATCAATAGGGATTTCTGGCTGAATCATTCTATAGAATCAATTCCTCATGAATCTTTTAAAAATACTTATTTGCTTAAAGACTCTATTTTTGTAGAATCTGATGAACATAATCTGTCAAAGTCTTTTACTAAATATCTGGACTTATTAAGTAACTGTGGAAATATGGAAATAATATTGCCCATATTTTTAGAGGAACATTTGGAAATAATCCTGGAGAATTTGGAAAATGGTGATAATCTGCTTTTAATTACAAATGATGATGTATTGTCTTCACTAAAAAAATCCAAGTATTATGCAGATTTGGTTGATTTTTCAAAAAGAGGCCAGGTAATTATTAGAAAAGTAGATTATGATTTAAAGATATTTTTAACCATTTGCGAGGATTTCATGTCTTTAAGCCTATTTTTTAAAGATGGGCTTTTTGACAATTCCTGCTTTATTCTCAATGAATATCCTGATGGAATAGAATGGGCTAAAACTTTATTCAAAAGTCATTTTGAAAAGTCAATTAGAGTACTTTAAATAGTTTAAATTTATTAAAAATAGTGGTTAAGGATGCTTATTAAAAAATTAAAAAAGAGAATGAGTAAAAATTTAAAAAAGCTTATTGAAGTTTTGCTCCAATAACTTCTGTTAAATCTTCTATTTTTACTCTTTCCTGTTCTTCAGTATCTCTGTCTCTTATTGTTACAGTATTGTCTTCTTTTGTATCAAAGTCTACTGTAATAGCTATTGGCACACCTACTTCATCAGCACGGGCATATCTTTTTCCAATAGTTCCGGAAGTGTCATTGTCTACGGTAAAGCCCGCTTCACGCAATTTGTGAGTAATGTCTGTAGCTATTTCGCCGAGACCATCTTTATTCATCAATGGGAATACACTTACTTGAATCGGTGCTATTTCCTTTGAGAATTTGAAGTATTCTTTCTCATAGCCTTCCTCTTCAGTTTTAAATGAATGGAGTAATGTACAGTAAAGGATACGGTCAATACCAAATGAAGGTTCAATTACGTGAGGAATGATTCTTTCCCCTTTCACTTCCTCTTCAATGTCTTCAAAAATCAAATGCTCTTTGAGTATTTCAAAGGTATTGTCAAGTTCAAGGATGAATTTTCCTTCACTTTCAACTGTTTCTTTAAGGGCAATCACTTCATCATCGCTAAGATTTTCAATATAAGTCTTGATTTTTGGAGAATCCCCTTTGAATGCAGGTCCGAATAATTTTAAATTAGGTTTTACAATGGTTTTAGATACTTTTTTAGGTTCATCGTATTCCATGTAAATGCTTAATTCCTCATTACTGAACTGGGTGTGTGCAGTCAAGTCGTAATCTCCCCTATCTGCTATACCAATGATTTCCACCCAACCGTATTGGTCAGTCAGGCATTCAACATCCCAGCAGTCAAGTGCATAGTGAGCCATTTCTCCAGGCAAGTGTTGTCTGAATCTAAGCACTTCATCAGGAATTCCTAATTCCTTTAGGAATTTTCTTGCAAGATACAATTGATAGATTAAGGTTTCAGATGATACAACACCTTGATCTAAAGCTTCCTGTGCTGTAATCTCTAAGGTTTCCTTATCATTTAATTGAACATCTTGAGATGATAAGTATAATATTTCATCAGCTATCTGGCTGAATTTAGGATGGGTCTTGTCTTTAGGGTCCAAGAATATTTCCGCTTCCGCTTGGGTAAATTCCCTAAGACGAATGACTCCTTGTCTTGGTGAAATCTCGTTTCTGTATGCTTTTCCTAATTGCACTGCACCAAATGGGAGCTTGTTTTTAAAGAATCTGGATAAGCGTTTGAATAAAATGAAAATTCCTTGAGCGGTTTCAGGTCTCATGTAACCTACTTTGTCTCCTTTCGCTCCGATTTCAGTCTTAAACATTAAGTTGTAGTTCCAAATGTTTGCCAAATCTCCGCCACAGCTTGGGCATTTGATGTTATTTGCTTGAACTATTTCATCCATTTCACTATTTTCCAAGCTTTCCACATCTTCACCAATTGCCTCTTCAATGATGTGGTCTGCTCTGAATACTTCTCCACAAGCAAGACATTTGGTCATAGGATCTGTAAAGTTATCAACATGTCCAGATGCTTTCAATACTTCTTTAGGCATTACAGTAGGTCCTTCAATTTCATGGAAACCTTCTCCTGCAATGTATTGCTTTCTCCACTTTTGCATAATATTGTTTTTTAAGCTTGCTCCAAGAGGCCCGTAATCGGTAAATCCAGAAACTCCTGAATAAATCTCAAAAGATGGCCATAAGAAACCTCTTTTACGTGCTATATTAAACATTTTTTCATGATTCATTAATATTTCTCCATAAGTATGATTAGATTTTGTTTTTATTATGTGAATCGATTAACATTATCTTATATCTTTTTAATTGTTTTTATAAGTTTTTATAAAATTAGATTTTATTATTATTTATTTTTTAAAGATATTTTTAAAAGAAAGTTTATTTAAAAAAAGTAATTAATTGATTATTTTTTATAATCAACTAATTCTCCGATTCTGTTTAACACAGAATCAACTGATTTTTGGCTATAATTCAATTCAATTGCATCATATTTACATTTTTGAATACAGTGTCCACAGCCAACGCATTTGTCTTGATCAATGGTTATTTTTCCATCTTCAAGACTTATTGCACCACCAAAGCAAACATCATCCCCTAAACATTTTTGACACATTTTACAATTGTCAGCAATTGTATGCACTTCAACATCTTCAAGCCTTTTAACTTTATTGCTGATGTCATCATCCAAGTCTGGAAGAACTTTCCATAAGCAACAGCAAGGACAGCAATGACAAATTGTCAATAGTTCTTCTTTAGGCCTAACATTCATCCAAATGCTATCGATTTTATTTCTTCCGATAACATGGCTTAATCCTAACTGGTCAGCCTTGTCAACATGCTCCAGAGCTTCTTCGACAGTTGCAGTTCTGCCATATTTTGAAGCTATTTTCTTTGATGCAGGCCCTATGAAGATACAACCAAAGTCATGAGGGTAATCCTCACAATTTGCAGAACTTCTGCAAAGGCATTTGTGCATGATGACAATATCGTTAGCTTCTTTAATTACTTCTTTGATAATTTCGCTTGGCACAAATTCTGATTCATCCTTTTCGAAGCTTTGATTGATCTCAATGTTAGCATTGATTGTTTCTCTTTTATTTTTCTTGATTGTATTTTTATTTGGAAGGACATAAACTTCGTCATCTTGGAAAAGAATCCTATCAATGACTTTTTTAAATATTTTAGACTTTTTAGTTAATCTGGAAAGGAAAAATCGTGTGTGGAAGAAGTACTTAACAAAAGTGGTAGTTACATCTTCATAATATCCTTTTCGTCTGTCTTTATCATTCATAGTTTAGTCCCTTATTTTTTTTAAAAAACTTTAGTTTCATATAAATATTGTTTTACATGTACTTAAAATTTTTTATAATTTTTTATAATTT
>JAFRCZ010000200.1 GCA_017404125.1 Methanobrevibacter sp. | reverse complement strand
AGTGTAAGTAATAGGAGCACCTACTCTTGTACGTTTGTCTCTTTGTTCATGGTCGAATGCTCTCCATTCAGGACCCATATCTACAAGGTTTTCATCAATAACTAATCCACAGTTAGCACAAACCACTTCTGCCCTTTCATAATCTCCAATCAAATCAGTAGAACCACATTGTGGACATACGGTTTGTTTTTCTGGTTCAGAGTCATCTTTTTGTCTTCTTCTTGAAGTTCTTTTGGAATTTTGAAGAACTTCTTCAGATAATCCTTCTTTCGTGTTAATCTCTCCTATTATATTATTTTGAAAATTCTCTAAAAAATGAATAGAGAATTAATTTTTAAATGGATTATTTGTTTCTTCTCTTTTTGGAATTGGATTTTCTACTTTTAGATCTTTTGGAATTAGATTTTGAATTCTTGTTTTTCTTACTTGTCTTTTCCATTTCACGCTTAGTAGAAACAAATAGTTTTTCACCATGTCTACTTTCAAGATCCCTTCTATTAACTGACCTAAAAATATTTACAGAAACATATGGATTCTTAACTGGGCCAAAAATAGAATATACCTTACCTATTTTCTGCTTATCATTAGTGAAAACATAAGCTCCAGCGGGAGGAGTCTTGGTTGTTTTGACTATAAGCTTTCCAGAATTGGCAAGGTGTGAGATGTTTCCTAAAAATTTCATCAAATCACCTTAAAAATAAACATTAGTACAACTTAATATAATAACATTATAGTATATAAATGTTTCGATGCCTTTATATATAAAAAAATTTCTTCTTAAAAAGGATTACTAAAAAATCCTAATAAAAACTTTTTAATATAGTCATATTCATTCTTTAATCAACAAACAATTGATTAATAATAGTTAATTCTGGTCATATATAAAGATTATGGAAGTAGCTGGAAAGAACAGTAAGAAATAATAGTTAACAGAAATATAATAGAATTATGAATGAAATTAGCGAGTTGCAGGAAATTATAGATAATAGCGACAATATTGTATTCTTTGGAGGAGCAGGTGTTTCTACAGAAAGCGGAATTCCGGACTTCAGATCTGAAAGGGGAATATTTAAAAGCTTAGAGAAATATGGCCATAGCCCAGAATATCTGGTTTCACACACTTACTATATGAATCATCCTGAAGAGTTTTTTAATTATTACAAGGAAAATCTAATTTTCAAGGATGCAATGCCGAATCCCGCTCATTTAAAGCTTGCTGAACTTGAAAAAGCAGGCAAGCTAAAAGCTGTTATCACTCAAAATATCGATGGATTGCATCAAAAGGCAGGTAGCAAGAATGTTCTAGAGCTTCATGGAAGCATTCATAGAAACTATTGTGAGTTTTGCAAAATGGAATATGATCTTGATTTCATCTTAAGAAATGAGGGAGTTCCAAGATGTGAATGCGGGGGGATAGTCAAGCCGGATGTTGTGCTTTATGAAGAGCCTTTAAATAATGATGTCTTAAGCTCATCCATCAACTACATTGCTAATGCAGACACATTGATAATCGGAGGAACTTCACTTGTGGTTTATCCTGCTGCAGGATTGGTAAATTACTTCAATGGCTCAAAATTGGTTTTAATCAATAAAAGCGAAACTCCTTATGACAATTTAGCCAGTTTAGTCATTAATGAAGCTATTGGAGAAACATTAGAACAGATAAAAATAGAATAATCATTTAAAATTAAAAAATAGGTTAAAAATAGAAAAAGAATTAAAAAGAATAGGTACTGATTTTATTACCTATTCAAACCAATAATCTCAGACAATAATCTGCCTTTTTTCAATTCCTTAATGATATGGCTTTCCTTTACTTTCACGTTAAAGGTAGCCACCATGGTTTCATGGAAAAGCTCCTTAGGAATCACTACTACACCATTTTGATCTCCAAATACAAAGTCTCCTGGCTTTATGATGTCATCATCAATTTCCAAATCAACGTTTATTTCACCAAGACCTAATGCCTTACCTGCATTTGGAAGATAATCAAGTGCAAAAACAGGATAATCCAAATCAACAAGTGCATCCATATCTCTTGCCCAACCGTATAAAACAGTTCCAGCGATTCCTTTCTCACCTGCACAAGTGGAAGCAAGTTCTCCCCAAACTGAAGCAGGCTTTCCATAAGTGTAAATGAATAGGACTTCACCTTTTTCTGCATTATCCATAGCCATCAATGAAGTTCCCCAATCATCAGTATTGGTCTTTGCAGTGAATATCTT
>JAFRCZ010000199.1 GCA_017404125.1 Methanobrevibacter sp. | reverse complement strand
CCATGGAACGCAATTTTCATCGCAGAAAATGCAAACCCTGCAAATCGTACTAAAGATATGAAATCATTCACTTTAGACGCAGAAGCAGGTATCGGTTGTAATTCCTGTGTTGACATTTGTCCTGGAAACTTCATCACTCCTAAATCTGACTTGACTGTAGCTCTTCCTGAAGTATGTGCTGCATGTGGTCTTTGTGTAAATGTATGTCCTGTAGATGCAATTGACTTAGATGTTGAATATGGAGCATCTAAATTCAGTGCTTCTGAAGGTATTTGTTGGGACGAAGAAAAATGTATCTATGATGGTGGTTGTGCTTTAAAATGTCCTACTGAAGCTATAAAAGTAGTTACTAAAAGAGGAATGGAAGTACCTTCCCGTCAAAAAGATATGGGCGAACAAGCTTTCACCATGTGTGTAAGATGTGGTGCTTGTGCAAATGTATGTCCTAACGATGCATTAATCTTAGATTATGTAGATAAAGAAATTGATGGTGAAGTAGTATCTAGAGATAGAATCATCTTCAACCCATCTAAATGTGATGAATGTGGAGAATGTATTGACGCATGTCCATATGATATGTTACACAAAGCATACAAAGTTAACTTACCTATTGCTGGATTCTGTACACTCTGTGAACAATGTCTCGCAAAATGTAAAGAGCACGCTCTTGAATTAAAATAGATAAGTTACAAACACAAAACAAAATTCAAACCTAAATTTAGGTATAAGGCACTTAACGTGGGGTTAAGTGCCTTTTTTTATTTACTTTTTTTATTATTTCTTCTCTTTTTCTTTTTCACTATTTTTTTAATTTTCATGTTTTTTTATCTATTTTTTACAAGAATTTTTTTTAATATTTTAATCAAATTTATTAAACATTAAATTAAATATTAAATTAGTTATGCAATTTTACTCATTAAAGAAAATTGTTTCAATTATAAAATAATTTTTATGAAAATATCTTAGTGGTTTTATGTTTGATTTGGTTTTAAAAAATCTTAAATTATTGGATTATTCCAGTGAAGTGTCTTTAGCTATTGAAGATGGGAAAATAGCAAAGATATCAAAATCTTCTATTGAAGGTGATAAAGAGATAGATCTTAAAGGACAGCTTGTATTGCCTGGTCTTATTGACCCCCATGTTCATTTTAGAGACCCTGGCTTAACCTATAAGGAAGATTTTAGAACTGGATCTATGGCTGCTGCACATGGTGGTTTTACCTTTGTAATGGACATGCCTAATACAGTTCCAAAAACAAATTCCTATAAAGCATTTAAAGAAAAGCAAAAAATTGCGGAATCTAAGTCTATAGTCAATTTTGGGCTTCATGCAGGATATTCTACACTTGATGAAATGGAAAAGATTCTTGAACTAAATCCTATGTCATTTAAAGTCTTTATGGATTTGGAAACTGATGAGGATTTGGAAAAAATATTCGAGGATATTTCTAAATTAAGTGAAACAAATAAAAAACCAATTGTTACAGTCCACTCGGAAAAAAGAGATATTGTTTTAGAGGCAACTGAAAACTTAAAAGAAGAGAGTGAAGCTATTGCATATAGCTATGGCAGACCTGCGGAATCTGAGGATGCATCTGTTGCTCAAGCTATTGAACTTTCCAAAAAATATGGTGTGGATTTACATATTTGTCATTTAAGCACAAAAAATGCAATGAATTTGGCAATTTCCAATAATGTCAGTTTTGAATTCACTCCTCATCATTTATTGTATGACAATACTGCATTCAATGAATTTGGAACACTTATTAAGACTAATCCTCCTTTAAGGGAAAAAGGCAGAAACATCACAATAAGTGATTTGAATGAAAATTCAATTATTGGAACAGATCATGCCCCTCATAGTTTGGAGGAGAAAACCAAAGGAGTTTGGGATTCAAGTCCTGGTATCCCTTCATTAGAAACTGTTTTGTCCTTATTGTTGACTGAAGTGAATAAATCAAATCTGGATTTGAATTTAATTCCAAAGATGTTCTCAGAGAATGCTGCTAAAAGGTTTAATCTTGAGAATAAAGGATTTATTAAAGAAGGATTTGATGCAGATTTAGTGGTAGTTGATTTAAATAAGGAAGGAGTCTTTGATATAGGCAATTTCTATACAAAAGCAGAATACTCTCCATTTGATGGGCTCCCATATAAAGGCAAAGCAACCATGACAATAGTTAATGGTGAAGTCATTATGGAAGATGATGTAATAATCTAATTTTTGCATTTGTTATAGTTTTATCTTTTTACTTTTTTTATTTTTCTAATTTTATTAAATTTTGTTCTTATTTTTTTATTTTAATTTTCATATTGATTTCAGTTTGTTAAATTGCCACTAATTTAAGTCAATTATTAATTATAATTCTTATTTTCTAATTAAAACGCTTTATAGAAAATCTTTTTATTAATAAAAGTCATATATTATAGTAATTCTAAAAAGCATTGATTTACGAATGTTTTTTTATAAATAGTTATATATAGTAAACATTTTAGAAAGTAAAAAGTTCATGTTGTGATTATATGGTATCTAAAGTAAGTGATGAAAAAAGAGTTACTATAGTTATTGATAAAAATTTAGATTATAAATTTAGAAAAATGGCTTCTCAGAAGTTTAGATTTGAGCCTAGATGGTATAGCAAAGCTATGGAAGAAGCAGTTAATTTATGGATTGATGAGAATATTGATGAAGATTTCGAATAGTTTTAATTTTTTGATAATTAATTTCTTAGGTTTAATCGGTTTTATCTTTGATTATTTTAAATAGTTTTATAAATTTTAATTTTTATATTATATATTATGCCTTCAATTGATTTTATAAAAAATATTCAAGAGAATGATAGGAAAACATTTTTCAAGGATTTTGAAAATTCAAAAAAGTATCAGGACAAATCTTTCGAAGAAGAAAATCCGATCAAATCATCAAATTCAAGACCTTTGATTGCTGATTTTACAGAGTATTCCCCTCTTCATAATGGTCATTTTCATTGCATGAAAACTGCAAAGGCTGAAGTTCCTGATGGATTGTTTGTAGCTGTTGTTCCAGGATTATTTGAAAGAAGTGGTAGAGGATTGCCTTATATTTTACATAGGAAGACAAGGGCAGAAATAGCTATTGCTGTAGGGGCTGACATTGTTGTTGAAGGCCCTCCTATGGGAATTATGGGGTCTGGTCAGTACTCCTTATGCTTAACCAAAATGTTTCAGGCATTAAACACTGATTTTATACCAAGAGGCTATAGACCATTTGATGGCTATGAAAAGATCTTAGAGAGAATATCTTTAGGTCATGGTGTAGCTCCAAAACCTTATAAAATCGTGGATATGGACACTAAAGAAATTATCTATAATGGAAAATTGGAAGAGGACAATTATGTTATAGTTTCATTCTCTAAATCATTAAAGAAAATAGGGTTTGATTTTAAAGACAAATTCATATTTGTTCCACGTATTGAAGGCGTTAGTGGAACTTTGATTCGTAAAGCTTGTTCAGAAAATAATCTAGACTCTGTCAAAACAATGCTGCCAAGTGAAACACTTAGGATTTTAGAAAGGGAAATCAATGGGGATAGGGCTCCATTGCATGATTTGAGAGTTGAAGATTGCATTATTGATTCTGCAAATAATTTGTCATTTGATGAATTGCTTGCATTGAACTTCTTCAATGAAAAACTGGTGACTGAATTAATCAGCAGGCGTGAGGAAAAACCATTTGAATCTATATCTGAGATTGAAAATTCTATCTTCTATGGTTTCAGCAGCCATTATAAGAATAGGGTTTTAAGCATTTTGGAAACAAGAATCAATGCAGATATGATTTCAGAATATATTAACAATTATCCAAGCACTGTAAGAGTCTTAAATTACAAAAATGAGGCTATTTTAGAGGAATTTAAAGAAAAAGTCTTTGAAAATGGCAATAGGTATGTAAAAAATATCGTCACTGATTAATTATTACTTTTTTTAAAATTTTTAAAATTTTTTATTAAATTAGTAAATATTATATAATATCACTTATTAAAAATATATAATGAATATTTGATTAATTAAAAATTTTATTTTAATTAGCTAATATTTTAATATTGATATTAAATTATTGAATTTACTATTAATGCAATTATTTTTCATAATAAAGATTATAGGAGAATTATTTATGGCAATTAAAGAAGGAGACTTTGTAAGATTAGATTTTACTGGAAAAATTAAAGAAACTGATGAAGTATTTGATACTACTTCCGAAGATATCGCTGAAGAAGCAGGTATTTTAGTAGAAAATAAAGTTTATGGTCCAATTCCAATTATTGTTGGAGGAAATCATTTATTAAAAGCTATCGATGATGCTATTATCGGAGCTGAAGCAGGAGATGCTATTCATGTATCTGTTACTCCTGAAAATGGTTTTGGTCAAAGAAACCCTAATTTCATTCAATTAATTCCAATGAAAGAATTCAAAAAACAAGGCATGACTCCTGTTAGAGGCATGAAAATTACTGCAGATGCAGGTACTGGAAAAATCATTTCTGTAAATGGTGGAAGAGTTAAAGTGGATTTCAACCATGAATTAGCAGGTAAAAACTTAGAATACGATGTTTCTGTAGTGGAAGTTATTGAAGATGATGAAGAAAAAATCAAAAGTATGATTGAGTTACACTACTCCTACCCTAACATGGACTTAGATAAAACTGAAATCAAAATCGATGGTGACAAAGTAAGTATCAAATTAGATGAAATCACTAGATTTGATCAAAAATCATATATGGATGTAACTTTTGCAAGATTCAGAATTTCCAAAGACATTTGGGACAATATGGATTATGAAAAAGTTGAATTCGTAGATGAATTTGAGAAAAAAGTAGAAGAACCTGCTGAAGACGAAGCAGAAGAATAATTATTTTATTTTTTCTATTTTTCTTTACTTTTTTACTTTACTTTTTTTAATATTTTTTTATTATCTTCTATTTATTATTTCTTTTAGTTTTTTTTTATTTTGTAAATTAAGCTATTTTTTCTTTATATTTCTTGGTATTTTCTATTTTTTTAGTATTGGGGGGGGGTTGGATTTTTTGAATATTCCTTTTCAACCTAAATTTTTATTAAAATTTTTATAAATCTTCCAACCTTCAAATTTAAAAAGAAAATTAAATATCATCTTTTTAATCTAAAAAGTTTAAAAATTAGTAAAAATCGAAAAAGTTTATTTAATATTGAAAAAGATAAATAAAAAAAGTTATGAAATAAAAAAATTCTTAAAATAAAAAAGTGTTAAAAAAGAAAAGATAGAGAAATAATTTTCTCTATATTGTAATTAATTTAAAACATACCCTATGAATTCTCTAGGGCTTTGAATTAATCCTTTAAGGGCTTCTATGAAACCAGCATAGTCGCCACTTAATCTAAATAAATATACTACATATAATATGAGCAAAATTATTAAAATGATTAAGATGACTGCAAGGATGACTTCAACAATTGAAATTCTTTCTTTTTCTTCCTCTACAGGGTATCTGTGCATTCCTTGAATATTTTCTAGTTCATAATCATCATAATCATAATTTGATTTTTTAGATCTTCTAAAGCGACCTCTCTTTTTACTTTGCTGTTCTCTTTCATAGTTTCTTTCAATTCTTCTTTTGAGTTCTTCATAACTTTCAGGATCTCTTTGAGGTCTTCTTCTTTGATGTGAAGGAACTATATAATCATCATCGTAGATTTCTTCTCTAGGATTGATATAATATTCTCCAATTTCATCTTGAGGATAATTTCTACGTACTTGTCTTACAGGGCCTTCATCATAGCCATCATAAACTTCTTCCCTAGGCTGTCTCCTTTTTCTTCTTTTTCTTCCTTTAGGAGCTCTAGATTTAGGAGCTTCTTCTTGAACTTCTTCAAGAAGTTCTGGAGGGACTATATCCTCTTCTTTTTCATCATAATATAAATCTTCTAGGTATCTTTCATATTTTGCTTCAAGTTCATTACTTGGAGTTTCAGTAGGAATTGGTTCATAATAGTAATCCTCATCTATGTCCCCGGTATGGATTGGTTCAATAGGAGGTTTGTCTGACTTAGGTTTTTCTTTAAGTTTTCTTTCTTGTTCTTTGTATTCTGGCTCTGGTTCTGGAATAGGATCCGGATTTTCGTAATAACTATCTTCATCTCCGCCTTCTTCATATGTTTCAACATATTCAGTTTCATATTCATAATCAGTTTCAAAGTTTTCAGGAGCCTTTTCAACTGGTGGGACATTTTCTTCTGAAGCTTGACGTTCTTCCGCTTCAATTGGAGTAATTGGTTCAAAAGTTTCTGCAGTTTCTTTTTCTAAGGTTTCTTTTGGAGCATCTGCTTTAACATCATCTTCATTAATATTCTTTGCAAGGATTTCATTTATGCAATCTTTACAATAAATACTTCCACCAATTTCCACACTACACTCTTGACAAATTGCTTTTCCACATAATGAACAATTTGCCATAGCTTCTCTATCCGGGTGATTGTGACATTCCATATTAACACTTCATTTAAGTTTATTAAAATAATTGATTTTTTATATTATGATAACAAATATAACTTGTTGTTATATTACTATATTGTAATATATTTATGGTTTTAATTATTATTAAATTTATCTTTTAAGAAACTTTTTTTATATTTTTTATTTTTAGATTTTTCAAAAACCTTACCTTTCCGTATTTTTGATTATTGTTTCAGCCAGTATTTCAGAAGCTATTAAATCATCCGCAGTAGCTAAAAAACTGCCTAATTTATTGCTTTCAATTTTAAAGTTTATTATATTTTCATCCAAGTTGCTTTCAACAAAGCCTTCATTATCCACTTCAAGAGATTTATAAACGATTCGAGAGCATTCTGAATCTTTATATTCGAGTTTAATATTTGATTTGATATTCATTTTTTTTTACCTTGATTAAATTTTTTGATCATATCTTTTGATCATATTTTTT
>JAFRCZ010000017.1 GCA_017404125.1 Methanobrevibacter sp. | reverse complement strand
ATTAAATTATAATTTACAATTATCTAATTATCAAAAATCTAAAGAATGGTGATTTAGTGACTAATAATGAAATCGAAAAGAAATGGCAAAAAATCTGGAGAGAAGAAAAGCTATTTCAATCAGACCCTGATGAAAGAGAAAAATTATTCTTAACAGTGGCTTATCCATACCCAAGTGGTGCTATGCACATTGGACACGGTAGAACCTATACCGTACCTGATGTATTTGCAAGATTTAAAAGAATGGAAGGCTACAATGTATTATTCCCTATGGCATGGCACGTAACTGGTGCCCCAGTTATAGGTATTGCTGACAGAATTAAAAGGAAAGATCCATGGACTCTTGACTTATACGAAAGGGTTCACAAAGTTCCTCATGACACTCTTCCAAAATTGGAAGACCCAATCAATATTGTAAAATATTTCAGTAATGAATACCATACTGTAATGGATGATATGGGTTATTCCATTGAATGGAGAAGAGAATTCAGAACAATCGATCCTACTTATAAGAAATTCATTACATGGCAAGCTAAAAAGCTTAAATCCTTAGGTCTCATCAAACAAGGTGAACACCCTGTAAAATACTGTCCACATGACCAAAACCCTGTAGGAGACCACGATTTACTCGAAGGTGAAGGTGTAGGGGTAAACGAATTGACCTTAATCAAATTTGAAGTTTCACCTAAACAGTACATCGTTCCTGCAACCTTCAGGCCAGAAACCATTTTCGCTGCAACCAATGTATGGTTAAACCCAGAAGTTCACTATATTGAAGTTGAAGTAAAATCCGGTGTTAACGAAGGTGAAAAATGGATTATAAGCAATGAAGCTTTCCTAAACCTTTCCAATCAGCATGACTTGGAAATCATTGGCGACATTGACCCTAAACCATTGATTGGAAAATATGTTAAAAACCCATTGAATGGCGAACCATTACCAATATTCCCTGCAAGTTTTGTAGACCCTGAATATGGTTCAGGAACCGTATTTTCCGTGCCTGCTCACGCACCTGCTGATTACATTGCACTTAGAGACTTGAAGGAAAATGCAGACTTGATTAAAGAGTTTGATATTGCAGATGAAGTTGCAAAAGCAGAACCATTAAACGTTGTGACCGTAAAAGGATATGGAGAGTTCCCAGCAGTGGAAGTAGTTGAAAGAATGGGAATCGAAAACCAGAATGATCCTAAAGTACAGGATGCAACTGATGAATTGTACAAGGCAGAGCACAGCAAAGGATACATCAGCGACCATATTGAAAAATATGCGGGTAAAAGAGTCGCATACATCAGAGATGAAATCAAAGCTGACATGATTGAAGCAGGCAGTGCAGACATCATGTACGACTTTGCAGAAAGACCTGTAATCTGCAGATGCGGTAACAAATGTGTAGTCAAAGTAATGGATGACCAATGGTTCATCAGATATGGTGACGAAGAATGGACTGAAAAAACCCAAAAGGTCCTCGCTCAAGAAACAATCATTCCTGAAGAAATCCGCTCCAACTTTGAATACTACCTCAATTGGTTAGACGATTGGGCATGTTCCAGAAGAGTGGGTCTTGGAACCAGAGTGCCATGGGATGACCAATGGTTGATTGAACCTTTATCAGACTCAACAATGTACATGTCTTACTATACCATTGCCAAATACCTTAAGGATATGGATCCTGAAGACTTGAATGAAGCATTCTTTGAAAAAGTCTTCTTAGGTGTAGACAGCGATGAAATCACTGTAGATGAAGAGATAGTGAATGAGATTCAAGCTGAATTCAACTACTGGTATCCTCTTGACTGGAGATTATCTGCAAAAGACTTAGTAGGTAACCATTTAAGCTTCTTGATGTTTACCCACGCAGCCATCTACCCAGAAGAAAAATGGCCAAAAGGTACCGTGGTATTCGGTATGGGACTGCTTGAAGGTAACAAGATGTCCTCTTCAAAAGGTAATGTGATTCTCCTTGCAGATGCAATCGAACAATACAGTGCAGATGTGGTAAGGCTGTTCTTGATGGCATCAGCAGAACCATGGCAAGACTTCGACTGGAGAGAAAAAGAGGTTAGAGGAACCCAAAGAAGACTTGAATGGTTTAGAGAATTTGCACAAAAAGTTGAAGACATTAAAGGAGACAAATTAAACTTATCCAATATTGAAGAAGTGGCTATAGAACGCAGCATTGACAAATGGATGATTAATCAATTGAATGTTCACATCAAGGCTGCAACAGAAGCGCTTGAAGTTTTCCAAACAAGACAAGCATTGCAACATGCTTTATTCTTGCTTAAAAAAGACTTAGACCACTACATGTACAGAGTAAAAGACCTTCTTGACAAACAAGACCCTGCTGTAATCTATGTATTATCCACTGTCTTAAGCAATTGGATTAGATTACTCGCTCCATTCACTCCACACACATCTGAAGAGCTTTGGAGCAAATTTGGTGGAGAAGGATATGTGTCCTTCGCAGAGTGGCCTAAATATGATGAAGGACTCATCAGCGAAGAGATTGAAAGGTCTGAATCCCTTGTTCAAAACATTGTTAAGGATATTAACGAAATCAAAAACATTGTTGATACCGATCCAGAAAAAGTACACATTTACTTGGCTCCAGATTGGAAATGGGATTTATATAAAATAGCTGATGAAGTTGGAAAACCTGACATCGGTCAAATTATGGGCAAGGCAATTGGTCAAAACATCTATGATGATAAAAAAGAGATAGCTGGAGTTGCTAAGAAAATATCTAGAGAAATGACCAAAACAAGATACATCGGTAAGATTGATGAAGCTACCATCTTAAATGATGCAAAAGATTTCATTGAAGCAGAAGTGGATTCTGAAGTAATCATCCACACCGATGATAGCTACGACCCACAAAACAAGGCAAGAAATGCATTGCCTTATAAACCAGCTCTTTTTATGGAATAGATGGAAAATAAAAAATAAATTAATAGCTATTTTAAATAGCTATTCTTCTTTTCTTTTTTTAAAATTAAATATTCTTAAATTATAAAATATTTTTAATGTAAAGAAAATATTTTTAAAACTCTTTTTTAAATTATTTTTATAATAATACAGAATCTATAGCCTCTTTACAAATTCTTAAAGATTCCTCAAGCTCTTCTTTTGTAATGACAAGTGGTGGATTAAAGTACATTACATTGCCTAAAGGCCTAAGCATCAATCCTTGCTTCAATGCTTCCCTATAGATTTTATAGCCTATTCTTTCAGTTGAATCAAACCCTTTTTTAGACTCTTTGTCTTCAACCAATTCAATTGCATTAATCAAGCCCATCTGTCTAATCTCGCCAACATTAGGATGCTCATCAAATATCTCTTGGAAACGATTATTCAACCAAATAGCTTTTTCATTAGCTTTTTCGATTATATGGTCTCTTTCCATAATCTTTAATGTTGCATTTGCAACACTTGCAGCAAGGGGATTTCCTGCAAAGGTATGGCTATGCATAAATGCCACATTATCATCATAATCTCCATAAAATCCATTGTAAATCTCATCAGTGCTTACACAAACTGCCATTGCCATATACCCGTTTGTAAGCCCTTTGGAAATGCACATTATATCTGGACTTATGCCTGCATGGTCCACTGCAAACATCTTGCCGGTTCTTCCAAAGCCAGTTGCAATCTCATCAGCAATAAGAAGCACATCATATTCATCACATAGCGCTCTAAGCTTTTTAAGATATAATGGAGGATAAATCTTCATTCCTGCACTGCCTTGTATCAAAGGTTCAATAATCATTGCACAGGTTTCATGTCCATGCTCTGCAAATGCTTCCTCAGCATGCTCAAAACATTCACATTCACAATCATCTCTATTCTTATTGTATGGACATCTATAGCAATCAGGAGCCTGCACTTTAATAGTATCAATCATAATAGGTTCAAACACTTTTGAATACTCGTCAAGAGCACCAACTGACAATGCCCCTAAAGTTTCTCCATGATATGCATCTGTAAAGCACATGAATCTTTTCTTTTCCTCTTTGCCGTTTTGCTGGCAGTATTGGAAAGCCATCTTGAGTGCACATTCAACAGATGCTGAACCATTATCAACAAAACTGAACTTATTCAATCCTTTTGGCATTACCTTTATGAGACGTTCAGAAAGCTCTATAATGGTTTTATGTGAAAAGTTAGCAAAAAGCACATGATCCAATTTGTCTACTTGGCTTTTAAGAGCTTCACTTACCTCCTCATTGCAGTGTCCAAGCAAATTGCACCACCATGAGCTGATGATGTCAATATACTCTTTACCATCTACATCGTATAGCTTTACTCCTTTTCCATGGTCAACAATAATTGGTGGGAAATCTTCATAGTCTTTCATCTGGGAAGCGGGATGCCAAATATGAGCTAAATCCTTTTGGACACATTTATTACTTTCATTCATATTAAAACCTTATAATCGATAATTTTTATTCAAAAGAAAACAAATCTTTTTAATTTTTATTCTTTATCTCTAATAATAATATTAAACTTTTTATTAAATAAATTTTTAATTTTTCCAAGAAAAATCAAAAAAGACCTATTGAAAAAATCTACAATAGATAAAGAAATTTTTAATGTAAATCATAAGTTTAGAAAAATTATAAAAAATAAAAAAAAGAAAAAAATAAGAAATAGTGAAAAATTAAAATAATTTTTCACCTAAATTTATGGATAAGGATTGGATTCAGTATATGCTACTCCATCAACATATAAAGTGTGTCCTTCATAATTGATTTCACCATTGTTTTCCAAGCTGCTTATATGGCTATCCCCATCTAAAGTCCAGTCAGAGCCAGAATCAATTACAAGATCAGTTTGTCCAAAGTCATCAGATGGATTGATAACTCCAATATAGCTTGTGGAACTTAAAGTCATGTTTAGTGAACTGATTGAATCAACAATTATGTTTCCATCAAGAATCTCATCATTTGCATTGAAAGTTAGCTCTCCACCATTTGATCCCGCAGTTCCCCATTGGCTTTGACCTGAAACATCTAAAAGAATACCGCTTCCAAAGTTAAGCTCAGTGCTTTCCAAGTTCACAATAGCTTTAGTATTGGTTACATGGAACATTGGTGCAGTTTCATAGTAGTCTGAATCAGATTCAATTGACAATACAGAATCCTTTGCAGTGAATGTGGAAGTACCTACATCAGCATCTCCGCTCATGCTTTGATAGATGAATACTCCACCTAAATCAACATATTCCCCATTGTCTTCTCTGTTTCCACCTGCTGCTGCAGATAAATCACAGTTTGTTAATTCAATGCTGTTTTTACCTTCAATGCAAGCTATTTGTGAAACATAAGCAGTTCCTTTGGAATTTTCTACAGTGATGTTTCCTGTAGAATAAATGATTGGTGAACCTCTACCGCTTTCCTTGCTGACACCAGTATTCAATTCACTGTCAGAGACATGGACTTCTCCTTCACCACGGTCTGTAGCAAGAGCTGCACAGCTTTGGCCATTTGTATTGATTATTACATTTTTAGCATTTATGATTCCATTGTAAGTTGCATCAAGTCCACGGGACTTGTCACTGTATGTTGTAATCTCAACATTTTCAATATTTGCCTCTGTAGTTCCTTCAACACTATCCTGATTTGAGCCCATAGCTGAGGAGTCTCCACCACTAGGTGCACCATTTGAATCAGGCATCTCAGGAGGAGCACCACCATAACTTGAGTTACCAGAAGGCATCTCAGGAGGGGTTCCTCCTTGTCCATTAGCATCAGAAGAAGAACCTTCTGCCAATCCATTGCCGTCAACAGAAGCAGAGCCACCAGATGAACTTCCAGAACTTTCTGCATTTGTTACAAAAATACCATTTGATCCTTTTGAGTTTGTAGTTATCTTCACATTTGAAATGTCCAAACTTCCATTTGTATTTACTAATATAGCTGAGTTGATTCCATAAAAGTCAGCATCATCTCCAGTTGATTGTGAATCACCTGTCTTATTTATTATAGAATTAGTTAATTTCAAAATACCATTATTCTTTACTAAAACTGTGTTTTCATCAGAAGATGAACTTGTATACAATCCATTGTCTGCAGTAATCTCCTCTGAGTCAACAACTAAATTTCCCTTATCTTCAAGTGCATCTGCATCAACATCAATTGAAGCACCATTACCTGATTGCATATTAGTGAATGCAAAGGCACCAGCACATAGTATTATGATTATTGCCAAAATTGCAATTAAGATTTTTTTGTTCATAGTTTTAATAACTCAATTGTTATTAATATAGATTGCTAAAAAATATTGAGAGAAAATTTCTAAAAAAATAAGATTTTACTAATAATTATGATGAAAAAATATGCATTTGAAAAAACTATGATTTTAATTAATATAAAATATAAAATAAAAAAAGAAATTGGGATAAGCTATAAAATAATTATAGCCATCTTCAAAATAAAGGCATGTGCTATTTGAAATATGAAATTAATTCTTCTGTATCTACATCTGGTTGTATAATTGTATCATTTTGATAAACTTTTGCTATGACATCAACATCACAAAGGTCTTCAACCATCTTGATGTTGTCATTTTCCATAAGTTCATCCTTGTAATTATTCATGATGATGCCACATACATGAATATTTCTGTTTTTCAGATATTCGACTGTAGTGACAATTGAGTTGATGGTTCCAAGTCCCGCATCAGCAATGAGTATGACATCAAGGCCAAGGTATTTTATGATATCCTCCAACATGATATTGTTTTCGTCACCTTTTCCTTCGTAACGTATAGGACAAACTATTCCTCCACTTCCTTCCATTACAATATAATCATATTTCTTTGATACCTTATCATAAGACTCTTTTACTTTTTCTAAATCAACTGGATTTCCTTCAATGTGACTTGCAAGGTGTGGTGATACTGCAGTTTCATAAATGTATGGAACCAAAAAGTCTGTATCCTCTTCCAAGTCTGCCATTGTCAACACTTCAACAGCATCCCCTGGAATGAGATTATCATTTTCATCCCTGATTGCTCCACTTAATGCTGCCTTGAAGTAAGTTGCATCATATCCATTGTCACGAAGGTATTTCAATAATAAGCCGGTAACATAAGTTTTTCCAATATCAGTACCGGTTCCTAAAACAAACAGTCCTTTAGACATCATATCACCAAAAAATCATTAATAAAAAATAAAATTAATAAAAAATAATCGATTTATTCAATAGAATAAGTCAATTCAAATCCCAAATCATCTAAAAGCTTCAAGTCTTCTTCTATTTCCACTCCTGCAGTAGTTAGCATATTTCCTAAGATTCCAGCATTGGCACCAGACTGGAATGCCTTTCTGCCATTATCCCCCAATAGAGCTCTTCCTCCAGCCATACGAATAAATGCATCTGGATTAATGAATCTGAATATTGCAATCAATCTGCATACCTCATCATTGGATAATATCTCATTGTTTTCCACAGGAGTTCCTTTAATAGGATTCAAAACATTGATTGGTATTGATTTCACTCCAAGATCCCTCAATATCAATGCCAAATCAATCCTATCTTCAAATGTCTCACCCATTCCAAATATTCCACCACTGCAAACCATGAGGTTTTCTGACCTAATATCATCAATGGTTTCCAACTTTTCATCATATGAATGGGTTGTACAGATTTCCTTAAAGTAATTTCTTGAACTTTCCAAATTATTATGAACTCTTTCAACATTCAATTTCTTTAAAGTATTGATTTGCTCTTTTGTCAAAAGCCCTAAGGATACGCAAACATGAAAATCATCTCTTTCATTGTTCAATTCCTCTAAAACCTGTGAAATAATATTGAACTCTTTTTCACTAATTTTTCTGCCTGAGGCAACATAAGAGATTCTTTCAAAACCGGCATCCAATATTGCCAAGCTTCTTTCCTTAAGTTCTTCTTTGGATAAGATTGGATAAACATCAATGTCGGTATTATAATGATTGGATTGAGCGCAGAATTTACAGTCTTCACTGCATCTTCCATTTTTGATATTGATTAATGTGCATGCATCAAACTTGTTTCCACAAAAATGATATCTAATCTCATTTGCAGCACTTGTCAAATCATCTAATGGCACATCAACAAGATTCAATGCATCTTCTTTAGTGACTTTATAATTATTCAATACCTTGTCTTTTAGTTCATCCACATCAAACATAATACCACATAAACATTACAATTGTTATAAAAAATAACCATTACCTAATTAAATCATATTTATTTAAAAAATAATAAGTAGACCTAAAGTCTAAATTAAAAAAATGAAAACTATAATTTTCTAGCAAAAACCAAATAACCGCTATGACCAACCATTCTTTTCTTTGGTCTGGTTCCTTGAGGCCTTATTTCCATTTCTCTCTCAAGTGTTTCAAGGATTGTAAGATCTCTGAAACCTAATTTTTTTGCAATCTTATAAGCCAATTCAGCTTGGTCTATATATGGTGCATAAACCGCTAGCCAACCTCCAAGCCTTAAAGCCTTTTTAACATCTTCAAATATTTCATATGGCTTTGGAAGGTCTAAGAACACCAAGTCGATTTCCTCTTCATCAATTCCATCCTTGATGTTTTGGTTTTTGACTTCAATGTTCCTTATTCCGAAATCATCGATGTTCTTCTTTGCCACTTCTGCAAAGTCTTCCCTTATCTCATAGGTGAAGACTTTACCTTTTTCACCAACTACATTTCCAAAGTTCAATGCAATGGCTCCCGCGCCAGTACCTGCATCGATTACCCTATCACCTGATCCAAGTCCAGTGTGAGCAAGAACTGTTCCAATATCCTTTTGAATGAGAATGGAACAGCGTCTGTCCATTAAGTCAATGAAATCATTTACAGTTGGCTTAATAACTTTAAACTCCTTATTTAAATGAGTGATTATTGTATCACCAATAGTAGCTCTTTCCATTTGCTCTTTTTTAATAATACCTAAATCAGACTGGAACTCTCTGTCTTCCTTGATTAAGTATTTCTTTCCTCTTTCATCCATTAAAATCTTCAAATAATCACCATCTAAATAAAATTGAATTAAATTATAGAAATAAAAATTAAATTAAATTAAATGTTCTAAAACTATTAACTATTTTTATTATTTATAATTTTTAATTATT
>JAFRCZ010000198.1 GCA_017404125.1 Methanobrevibacter sp. | reverse complement strand
GCTGGTTGTTGTAGTTTCTTATTTCAGGAGCGCCTAATCCCTGCAATTGATAAAGGTCAGTGATAAAGTCACCATCCTTTACACATGACATGTTATAGGTTATATTATGTTCCTTGTCTTCATAGGAATCAGACCATCCTTTAGCAGAAGTATTGTCATCAATCTTATTTTGAGTCAAATCACCATTAAAGGTACCGGACATGAATTTATTGTCAAAATCTGTTGTAGGACCTCCTAAAATATCTATTCCAAATAATTCAAATGCTGAAACAGCACCTAATGATGCTATAACGATTGCCATTACCGCTAAAGCGACAACAGCTATTTTCTTATTGTTCATAGTTTTCCTCCATAATAATCAAAAGATCAAGAATCAGCCAATGTAAAATTAGGCCTGAATTTAGAACTTCTTTTCATGCTTTTAAGTTCTACTCTAGTAGGGCATTTATATTCCTCTAGCATTAAAATTTTATAATCATAATCTATTGGCAAGGAATCATCCTTTCCATCGATAAGGCCTCTGAAGTTTGCACCAACCCAGCCGGTTCCTCCTATATCATAATTTATTCGGTCAATTTGATTGAATTCTTCAAAGAACATTTCCAATTCAATTGTTCTTTCCATAGGCGCTTTATAATGAATAGCCATGACCTTATTTGAATTCATTCTGATTTTGATAAATTTCTGATCCATTTTTAATTCTTCCCCTCCACGTACTTTCTTAATGGTAAAAAATGGATTGATTTCACTATCAGGCATAATTTCACCTCATTAAATGAATTTTTAGAAAAATATTATTTGCTTGGATTCATATCCAAATCATCTTCAATAATCTCAATATTGATTGGTTGGCTATCCTCAATATTTTTCTGCTGTTTTTTATACTCATAGTATCCAATTGTTTCAAGAACCTTAGAAACATCCACTTTGGTTTCAAAACAACCAGAAGTGGATAAAAGAACTCCTTGAGGATAGAAATCGGATAAAGCCATCATTGTCTGATTTAAATCCACATGACAAGCCACTCCAACAACTGACTTGAACTTGTTTTGCTGAATGATCTTTTTAACAAAACTGGAACCAGGCACAATAAATAATCTATATCCCATCGGTTCAGCCTTTTCCTTAATGATTCCAATTGCACATTTGCCGCAATATGTACATTGAACACCAGTTTCCTTTAAGCTAGCTTCACAATGAGCTGATCTGAGACAATGTGGCAAGACAATAATCTTGTCTTCTGGAGGAATCTTATCAAATTTAGTTTTATTAACCTTATTCCTTACTTCTATTCCAATATTATCAACAAGAGCATCATCGAAGCCTAAAAGATTAGCAAAGCTTTTTAAAGGAGAATAAAATACATTTACAATAAATATAATTAATGAGGGGAATAATAATTTATTTCTCCTGACTAAGATTACTCCTAATAAAAGCCCTACAATTAGAATAACAACTATAAGGAATACTAAAAGTACGACACCTTCACCGATTAATTGGAATGCTTGTTCATGCAATAACATAATTGTCAATTTAAATTTTATAAATCAAATGATTATTAATAGTTTGTTTAATAATATATAAAAGTTTTTTATTTAACTAATTAAAACTTAATTTAGTCAATAAAAATAGATTAATATAATTAAAAAGAATCAAATTAGTTAAAATGGTTCAATCTTATAATTCTTCACTTCTCCTTCAATAACAACCCCATCTTTCGATTTAACTATATTTAAACCGGATAAGCTATCGCAGGAACATAAGATATCCTGTTCAGGGTGTGTTCCAGGAACAATTCCACAGTCCAATCTTACATTTTCACCTACAGATAAGACCATTTTAAGTCTTTTTGAAGATGGATGGTCTTTAGGAAGGACAAGTATAGGTGATTCAATATCCCTTGTAAGGTATGCAATAGACCTTATTCCCTTTTCATACTTTTCACCAAGATTGAAGGAAGAAACAGCTATTAAATCATCTTCTTCAAGATATTGGACAATCTCATCACTGTCTGGAGTTCCTATAAAGAGCATCTTCTCCTCTCCAGCCTTGACTATTCCCACCATACCGCTTTCACCAAGCAAAAACAGTATTTCATCCTTTGAAAATTTAATCTCTGTCTCCATCATATCACCTAATATTGATTTAATACCTTAATTTAATCCCCAAATAATGATAAAATAATCTAAATTAATAAAAAAATAGCGAAAAATCTAAATTAATAAAAAAAGTTAAAGAGCAAATAATAATTTACTCTCAACATTCAAAATAGCAATATATTTATTCTTGTGCTTCTACATTGTCACTTTGACATGAAGGACAGATAACCTTTTTACCTAATCCTTTAAAATCATTTCCACAATCTAAGCATTTATATTTCTTTGTTTTCAATTTTTTCATTGAAAGATCAGCCATTGGGCCTCCAGAACTACACATATTATCACCTTTTATTAAAATAGTAAAAATTTTAAAAATTTAACTATTGTTAATAAGTAATTGTAAATATATTCATTTTAGTATTTATTATTTTATATTTAAAAATGAAAAGTTGAACAATCAATCATAATATCTCATTAATTCAGT
>JAFRCZ010000197.1 GCA_017404125.1 Methanobrevibacter sp. | reverse complement strand
TCTAGTTGTTCTTCTTTTTTATCTTTTTTATCTTCTTCAGATTTATCATCAGAAGATTTCTTTTTCCTTAATTTTGATTTAGGACCATTGCTTAATGAGTATTCATTAGCTATTTCATCCAATTCATCATCATCAAAATCATCAAAGATATCTATGACAGTAGCATTTTTATGAGAATCAATATCATCTATATCATCCATATCCTCACCCATATCCGCTTGTTTCATATTATCTAAATCTTGAGGTGGAATCTCTCTGAATATTCCATCCTTAATGGTTTTTCTCCATTCCTCTTTTTCCTCTTCCCTCATTTCTGCTTTGATCTTTTCCATTTTATTGATTACAGATTTAGGAATCTTTTTCTTTCTGAAGAATTTAATCTCATCATCTTCAAGCTCTAGGAAGTCTGATATTTCCCATGCCACTTCATCATTTTCAAACATTATTTCAAAGTATGGGAAAATGGTATATGCCACCTGCAATGATACATGCATCTTTTCTTCCATTTTAGAAGCTATCTGATCTCTTAAAGCTCTTTTTCCACGGGTTCTGCCCATCATGGAAAATGCCATTGGACTAACCACTTTAGAGAATTTTCTGTAAGTGTCCCTTTTAGAAACAGATACTCCAACACCCATAAAGTCAGATGCATATTTCCAGTAGCCATAGTACTGACTGGAACGGGTTCTTCCAAAGTACAAATCAGCTTGGGAAATCATTTCATAAGCTTCCTTAACCTCTTTATTGCTTTCATATTCCCTTGGAATATTTTCAGCAATATACTCCATCACAAGAGTAGGCTCTTCATTGTTTTCAAACAATGAACGCTTTACATGCTCTGGATTCTTGCTTTTCAAAACCCTTGTCACTGTATCGAATATGGTGCTTGTATTATCCTTTTGGCTTGTTGAATCCAATGCTTCCTCTGTTAATTCGCCTCCATTTTCAACAAGAGCCTGCAATGTATTTACTGCGGAACGCAAATCCCCGCTTGATCTTTTGGATAATTTCATTAAAACATCCTTATTAACTTCAATTCCCTCATTTTTCAAAACGACATCTCGTAAGAATTTACTGATTGAAGGAGATTTGATCTTATCCATCTTAATGACTTGGGCATTCTTCTTAATTGTGGTTAACTTATTGCTGTAAAAATCATTAGCCATCATGACAATAGGCTGTTTGCTTTCCTTAATGATTTTATTCAAAGCCTTGGTTCCGCCTCTGTCATTGGTTCCATGAATACCATCAACTTCGTCCATTATGATTAGTTTACGATTGTTTCCGAAGAGGGAATATGTATTTGCAGATTCCCCAATAGTGCTCAATAATAAATCATGTGAACGCTTGTCACTTGCATTCAATTCTATATATTCTGAGAATTCATCTGCTATGATATGAGCTATTGTGGTTTTGCCGGTTCCAGCTGGACCAATCAATAATAAAGGCGGTTGAGGCTCTCCATTTTGCCACTTTTCAACCCATTTTTGAATAATCGCCTTTTGCTTTACATTACCGACTACATCATCAAAGCTTTTTGGCCGGTATTTATCTGTCCATAACATAATTGTTACCTTAAATTAAAATAAAATTCATAAAAATTACTTAAAGCCATATAATATTTATAAGAATTTGGCAAGCAATGCTTCCAATTGGATTCTAGGATTAGCCCCTTCCCTGATTCTAAAGTCAGTTTCAGCTATTGCTCCAATCAGATTCATATAAATGTCCCCATCCATTTTTCCTTCCATCACTCTTCCTGAGACATCCTGATAAATCTGATTAACCATATCCTCTCCACTTGTACCTTGCATAATCATTACTTCTCTTAAGATATCACGGGATTTCATAAAATCTCCCATCAAAGCGGCATTGACCATTTTCTTGATTTCCTGTGGTTTTGCTTTAGATACAACTTCAAATACATGATCCTCAGTGATTGAACCTGTAGAAGCTGCAGATTGCAACATATTCACAGATTTACGCATATCCCCTTCTGCAAAGTTTACAATTGTGTTGATTGCTGCATCATCATATTGGCAGCCTTCTGCATCTGCAATGTATTTTAACCTACCAGCTATTTCTTCAGCTTTGATTGGTGTAAATCTGAAAATTGCACATCTGGATTGGATAGGGTCTATTATTTTAGATGAATAGTTACAGGAAAGTATGAATGAAGCTGTTTTGGTATACATTTCCATTTCACGTCTTAAAGCATGCTGAGCATCCTTTGTCATGTTGTCCACTTCATCCAAGAAGATGATTCTAAAAGGAGCTCCAACTGGTTTTAAACGACAGAAATTCTTAATGTTTGTCCTTACAGTTTCAATTCCCCTTGCATCTGATGCATTCAATTCCAGGAAGTTTTGTCTCCAATATTCACCAAGAATTGATTTGACTAAAGCAAGAGCAGAAGTTGTTTTTCCTACCCCTGCAGGACCAGTAAACATTAAGTTTGGCATGCTTCCTTCATCTACATACTGCTTTAATCTGCTAACAATATGCTTTTGTCCAACTACATCATCTAAAGTTTGTGGTCTGTATTTTTCTACCCAAGGCCCTAACATAATTATCACTTTATAATCATTAATTTTATTTATTTTTTAATTTAAACAGTTTTAAATCATTTTTAAGATTTAAAATACGTCTTTGGAAAATACTTAAAATATATTTTTTTATACTATATATAATATGATTTTCATATTTTTTAAAACTTATTATTTTTATAATAATTTATGAAAATTTTTATAAAATTTTAAGAATAAATATAATATTTTATTTTAAAATTTGTGAAAATTTATGTAAAAATAGGTAAAAATAAATTAAATACTTTAAAATAGGTTTAAAATTATTAAAATAGGCCAAAAAAGCTTTAAATATCTACAATTGTTAAAAATAAATAAAAAAAGCAATAGAGAATAAATATTCTCTATCGGATTAAGTAATTTTTCTAAATTTCAACTGATTCTGGTAATTCCTCAGTGATTGAATACTCTAAAGTTGCTAAAGTGAATAACTTAAGCATCATTTTAGGAGAAAGATCAGCTGCTCCGACTCCACTTATTCCTACATAATTAGGAACAGTATCCTTTTGGTCTATCCAGCTGTGGACTCTTTGAGCTATGCTTAAATAATCTGACTCATCAATGGATTGGCTTAAATCCTTACCGGAAGGATTGGAAGCATTCTTAATATCTCTTATTTCAATTGAAGAATTCTTATTCTTATCAATATTCAAAAGATATTCAGAGAAGATGTAAATACATTGAGCTTCAGTATATTCATTTCCATTATAGTCTATTGTTGAGAAAGCATAGTTCATTTGGGATACTTTTTGAGCAAGATTAGGAACATCTTCCATTTCTATTTCAGTTAAGGAATCCTCCAAATCTTCCATCTCACTATCATCTGAATCTTCTATGGAATCATTTAAATAGTCAAGTGAATCATTGACAGCATCATCTAAATCATCAGAATCATTAACAAATACCCCTGGAATTATAGAACTTTCAGAATTGTTAGAACTGCTTAAAGGGCTTTTATTGTTTTTATCAGTTTTATTTGTTTTGTTAACTTTTTCTGTAATGGTTTTTGATGAATTGCTTTTTGAACTTGAACTGTTAGTTTGACTTTTAGTCTTATTTACAGTAGTATTCACTTTATTGGTCTGATTGGTTTTATTCTCAACCTTTTCAGTCAATGTTTTACTTGTATTAGTGTCATTAGTTTTATTGCTTGTTACATTTGTCTGATTGTTTGTTTCATTGTTTTGATTGTCATCCTCTTGCATTTGTGCTTGAGTTGGATCATTATATATATCATCATTGAATCCATTGTCATCTGTTGGTATAATTGTGCTGAATCAATCATCTCCACCGGAACTGCCATTATAATAAGCCATTCCAGTTACAGCACCAATAGCGAGCAGGATAACTAAAGCACAGATTATAGGCACTTTATACAAACTAAAGAATGATTTTTTTGTATTTTCTTCAATGACCTGTTTTCTAAATGTATTTACTGGTGTTAAAACAGTTCCACATTCCTTGCAATATTTTGAATTGGAATCATTTGTTTTACCACAAGTAGGGCAAATTCTTGCCGAATTCAATTGAAAACCACATTCTCTACAATATTTTTCTTCATCATCATTTAATGTATGACATTTTGGACAAATCAAATTTTCACCCCCGAATAGGTTAAAAATGATTGTATGAATAAATTTCAAAATAATAAATTAGTTTGTATTATTATTAAAAAAATATTCATCAATATTATATTAGTTAACTTATATTTAAATATTTATATAAATTTTTAAAAAAAAAGATGATAAAAAATAAAAAAATGTAGAAATATAATCTAAAAAAAAATATTTCCCCAAAAAGATTAGAAATATAATTTAAAAAAAATATTTCCCAAAAAAGATCAGAAATATAATTTAAAAAAATCAAAAAATAATTTAAAAAGAAGAAAAAATGCTATTTTAAAAAGTTATCATATTCCTCTTTGGAAATGATTCCTTTTTTAAGCAAATCATTGAAGATGTCTTCTAATGTAATGCATCTCAAATCATATTTTTCCAAATAATCTTTAATTGCATTAGGATTATTATAAGCTATAATTCCATTATTTTTAATTGCTATAGCAATAGAAGAAGCTTCTCCATCCCCTAAAACCTGATTTTTATGATCATTTTTGATTTCATAATATATGTCAAATGTTTCAGTGTTAAAGGAGATTTCCTCTACTTTAACAAATTCCTTTTCCACAAGACTATTTAGATTATCCTTTATTGAATCCGAAATGCTTGGATTATTTAAAGAATTAAAGACTTTATTGGAAATAACTATCTTACTAAATTCCTCTTCCAATAAATCAGTCCTTTCTTTCTTTAAAAAGTACAGTAAACAGTCTATATCATAAATTATTTTCATATTCACCCTCTTTACATATAATTTAGCTTTTTTAAAAAAAAAACTACAAAAAACCCTTTACAAACCTTTGCATTTTTAAATCTATCGAACTAAATTTAAAAACTAAACCTTTGCATATTAAAAATAATTCAATCCAAATCAAGAATTAAATCATCACCCAATTATACGAATTTATTTGTTAAATCGCTTCTAAATGCATCCAATAATAATTCATCACGTTTTCCAGAACTTATTTTATTATCATTGAATGCCTTTTCCACTGATCGGATATATTTGCCTAATAGGAAATATCTTTTTGATTTGCTATTTGGGGTATATAGTTCATCACTGAATCCATTGATTTTGGCATTATATCCTATTTGTACAGACCTAAGTTCCATACACTCTTCGTAAGAGATAAATTCATGTTCTCTAAGTCTAAATAGCATAGCGTGATGGCTTATATGGAAATACTGTTCTGCTCTTATGATTTCTTTTAAAGTCCATTCTTTGAGATTATTTACTTTTGCATATCTTTCCAATCCTTCATATGTCATTATCAAGTATGATGCAAAAATATTAGCTTCGATTTCAGAATCATCATCATTGGAAGCTTCACAGATAATTATATCCTTTTTATTCTCTTCAAAGAGCAAGTGGTATAATTCATGAGCCAAAGTAAATCTTTGTCTGCCTTTAGACATGTTTGAATTAATGCAAATCACCATATCATCAGACAATTCGTCTTTAGACGGGTTTTCTGTTTCTTTCAATTCATTTAAATCTATGCCGTTAATATTCTTTATGCACATGCCGCTTGTATCGTCAGACATTGGGTAAAAAAGAATAGTCAAATCAGGTAATTTAGATAAAACAATGGAAAACAGATCAATTGGACTATATGGATTCAAGTCCCAGTCTCTCCTTAATTCAACCGCCAATGAATTTAATTTAATCTTATCTCTCATCCAGATCATCCTCATTCAATTTATTTAAAAAGCGCATATTCATGATTATTTTATGCACTGAAGCAATGCAATCCAAATCCTGTTTAGCTGCATTTTTAGATCTAAATGAAAAATTGATAGAATTGTATTCATCGCTTTTACAAAGAATATATGAATCACTGCAACCGTATATGGAACATAACTTATCGATCAGAGATAAGTTTAAATTACGGTTCCCAGATTCAATCTGAGACAATAAGGGCTGAGAAATACCAAGATAATTTGCTAAATCAGATTGAGATAATCCTTTTGACTCTCTAAGTTCCTGTAATCTTTTACCTATTTTTTTCATAGAATCACTG
>JAFRCZ010000196.1 GCA_017404125.1 Methanobrevibacter sp. | reverse complement strand
CTTTCCTCCACAGTTAGGGCATGATTCAAGATCAAAAAAATCAAAGCCCTTCACCTTATTCTTGCAGTTAGGACAAATATCGACAGGCAACTTTTCGCCATCCAAGGTGAAATTAAAGCTTTCATCACCAATATTTATTGAATATACGGTGTTCTCTAACCTGTATACTTCATCTTGATAGACAAGCAAATATTCATCAATATCAAATTCCTCATCAACTAGAAGTTCCTTAAAGCTTCCTGCATCCTTCAACCCTGAAAACAAGTCTTCGAAATATTCTCTGTTATTTCTTAAGTCTTCTTCCAGACCTTCCAAATCATCTGAGTCTATTTTATATGCTATATCTTCATATGCTTCCAGCCGTTTTTGTGCAAACTCCAGTTGCCTTGGCAAGAGAATGGCTGTTATGTAATATGCAAGTTCCATATCATATTCATCATTCAAACTTCTTATTTCGTAAGTTGAAATGAACTTGTTGCAATCCTTGCAATAGGCATTGTATACAAATCCCCTTATAGGAGAATAGGAATACCTATCGATCATGCCAATAAGGTGATCTTCAATCTGCCCATGCTCTACATTGAAGTAAAATCCCAGAACGTCATTTGTAAAATGGAATTCACAACATTCACATTCAACCCCTTCGGTCAAATGGTATTTCTGCAACAATTCATCAGAATGTAATAATCTGCACATACTAAAACCCCCTTATAAATTTTTCATAATAAATCAATTAATGGATGAGAAAATTTATCAACTAAATCTTCAATGTAATCCAACTTAGCCAATTTATCTATCCATTCATTAGGAATATCTCCATAACCATAGTAGATTCCTGCAAGTCCTCCAACGATGCATGCGGTGGTGTCGGTATCATATCCAAGATTCACTGCCTCCAAAACAGTATCCTTATAGCTATTGTTGTTTAAAAGACACCAGATGGACGCTTCAAGTGAAGATATTGTATATCCTCCGCTCTTTATTTCATCCCTTGGAAGATTCTGAATGTTCAATGAGAACACCCTATCGAAATGATGCAATTGTCCTTTGAACTCCTCATTGTTGGAATAATATTCCTTTGACTTTCTTATTCCATTGGCTATCAGTTCCTCCAAACCTAAATTGCTCTCCTTTTCATGGTTTTCAATGAATTCAAGTGCGATTAGAGTATAGATTCCACAGCACAACTGGCTTCTCCTATGCCTGTGGGTGAGTGAGGACAGATTATGAATGGCAGTCATCTTGTCCTCTTCATCGATATGATATTTTTTGCTCAAGTAATAAATGAAGTAAGCTATTGGAAGAATTCTCATGAGAGATCCGTTTCCATTGTCCCTTTCACCTATCCCTCCAGACAATATTGGCTCAGTGCCTCTATCATATCTCTTGATTCCATCCATGGTGGCGCCGCCTATGTCATATGCAAAGCCATATGGTGTGAATTTTCCATCATTAAGCCAAAGGGAGAAGTTCTTCATGATTATATCATAATCGATGATGTCATTCAAGCTTAAGTTTTCTTCATCTCCTTTTTTCTTTAGGCTTTTGCTCAATCCATCGATTGTTGCAAGAATTAATGAGGAGTCATCTGACCAGCTTCCTGCCGGAAGGTCAAATGCACCGTTTCCTGTCATTTTAGTTACAGGATCTATATCACGGAATTCCCTTGGTTCAAATTGTACAGGAAGTCCAAGTGCGTCCCCTACAATCTGTCCGATTATTCCATCTTTAATGCAATCCATTCAATTCCCCTTTTATATTTTTTAAATCTATCATTAGTTCTCTTAATCTTCTTTTCATGTTCAAAGTATTTGTCCTTTATTTCAGTAGGATATCCGTCATAAATATCATAGCAATCATATGAATTATCCTTAATTACATAAAGGTCATCAGAGCCCATTCTTGAAGCCATCTCAACATACAATACTGGCTTTTCATCCTCAAGAGCCAAGAAGTAGATGATTGATCCGAATGGGACTTCAATTATCTCTCTCATTTCAAATAACTCTTCCCTTATCAATTCTTCATCTTCACCAATATTATTTCTTTTAAGGAT
>JAFRCZ010000195.1 GCA_017404125.1 Methanobrevibacter sp. | reverse complement strand
TGCAGCAGATTCATTTGAGAAAAAGATCAATACAGTAGGAAGAAAATTCCCTCACATTGAAGTAAAGATTGTAGACCCTGAAACCGGAGAAGAACTTGGGCCAGGAGAAACAGGAGAAATCATGTGCAGAGGTTTCAATGTAATGAAAGGATACTACAACATGCCTGAAAAGACTGCTGAAACCATTGAACCTGATGGATGGCTACACTCTGGAGACCTTGCTACAGTTGACGAAGAAGGATACTACTCCATTGTAGGAAGACTCAAGGATATGATTATCCGTGGTGGAGAAAACATCTATCCAAGGGAAATCGAAGAGTACCTATTCACACATGAATGTGTTCAAGACGTTCAAGTGGCAGGTATTCCTGATGAGAAATACGGTGAAATCGTAGGAGCATTCATCATCAAGGAACCTGGATTTGAAGAGGTTACCGAAGCGGACATCAGAGATTTCTGCATTGGAAAGATTGCAAGATATAAAGTTCCTAAATATGTATTCTTTGTAGACGAATTCCCACTTACCACAAGTGGAAAGATCCAAAAATACAAATTAGGAGAAATCGGATTGAAACTTCTTGATGAAAGAAGAGAAAGAGGAGAATTATAATTCTCCCAACTTATTTTTTTTAATCTTTTATTTTTTTTAGATTGCTTTCAACCATTTCCATTTTAAACTAGCTATTTTTTAATCGAAGGAGAGATAATGACTAATAAGAATCATCAAATAAATCTTGTAGCATTAAAGGAAGATGATAAAGAGCAATTCATACTAGATAATCAGGAAGCATTTAATTATGGTGCATTGGAAGAATTCGGACTTTTAGATGACCATTTTGAAGAAGAAGGCCAAATCATTTCAAGAGACACAATAGAAAAAGCTATTGATTCAGGTATAGCATATCGAATTATTATTGATGGAGAAAAAGTAGGCGGACTAGTAATAAAAATAGAAGGAAACCATGGAGAATTAGAACTTCTCTTTGTCAGCCCTAATGCTCACAGCAAAGGAATTGGATATGCTGCATGGCGTGAAGTGGAAAAGATGCATCCTGAAGTTCGTGTCTGGGAAACCGTGACCCCTTATTTTGAAAAAAGAAACATTCATTTCTATGTCAATAGATGTGGATTTCATATAGTGGAATTTTACAATAGCCACCATCCTGACCCAAATGAACCCATTGATGAAAATCAAGACATAGATGAAAGAAATGGTGAAATGTTTAAATTCAGAAAAATAATGGATAAATGAGATTTAGGATTTAAAAATATTTTAAAAGATTAAGATTAAACATTTATATAATTTTTAACAAATAATTATTTGATTCAAGGCATTTAAGAGGAAAAATTATGGATTATGATGTCATTTACATTGGAAGTGGAAATGCCGCATGGCAAGGAGGCCGATTCTTAAGAAAGGCAGGCCTTAAAATACTTATTGTTGAAGAAAGCCTATATGGAGGAACATGTGCAAACAGAGGCTGCAATTCAAAAGCTCTCCTTGATGCTCCATATGAGATAAAGGCATTGGCAGACAACTTTGAGGGTTGTGGGAAATCCGGCAACCTTGAAGTGAACTGGCCTGATTTGATGAAACTTAAAAGAGAAAGAATTGCAGGGATGGCTCCATTTTTAGACAATAAATTCAAGGAATATGACCTTGATGTTGCCCATGGAAAAGGAATTATCATTGATGAACATACCGTTAAAGTTGGAGAAGAACAATTCACCACCGAAAAAATAGTCATTTGCACCGGCTTGAAACCTGTTATTCCAGATATTCCTGGAAAGGAATACCTCCATGACAGCACTGACTTCTTAGACATTGATGAGCTTCCAAAGCATGCAATCATCATCGGTGCAGGATTTGTAGGAATGGAATTTGCATCAATACTTGCCGAAGCAGGGCTTGAAGCAGATGTAATCATCAGGGGGGACATGGCATTGAAGTTCTTCCACCAACCATATGTTCAAAATGTTATTGATATCCTAAAGGACAAGAATATTCGCTTCCACTTTAATGAAACAGTAACTGAAGTCATAAAAGATGAGAATATTATAATCGATAATCCGCAAGAAAGAGTCCTTAATCTTGAAAATGCCTTAAATACAGATGATGAATTAAGAGACCCTGATGCAAAAATCAATAATAAGGCATATGAAAATGGATTTACTGTAAATTGCGAAAGTGGGCTAAGCTTAACAGGTGATTATGTCATTGCAGCTATGGGAAGAGAGGCTAACGTTGAAGACATTGGCCTTGAAAATGTAGGCTTGACATATACAAAAAGAGGAATTAAGGTAAACGAATACCTGCAGAGTGATGTTCCAAATATATATGCCTGCGGTGATGTTGCAGACAGCGGCATTGCAAAACTTGTGACTGTTGCAATTCACCAATCAAAATATCTTGGAAAGGCACTGTCACAGGAAAATCCAGAAAAAATAGTTTATCCTGTTGTTCCTGCTGTTGCTTATACAATTCCTAGGATAGCTACTGTTGGAGTTCCCGCTTTTGTAGCTGAAGAGATGGATGAATATGAGGTTCATAGAATCAGATATGGCAAATCATACTCCCTTGAGCTCAAAAATGACAGAACCGCTGAAGCAAAAGTGATTGTAGATAAGGACTTGCAGATTGTAGGTGCAGAGATTTATGCTGCAGATGCTGAAAATGTGGCAAACATGTTTACATTCATCATCAATCAGAAAATCAGTCTTGATGAACTTGACAATATGATCTATGCATTTCCATCAAGCAGTTCAGTATGTTTGTATAAATTGCATAACATACATTATAAATTTTAAGAAATAGAAATTTTCTATTTTTTTAATTTTTTTTTACATACCAATATTTTTACTATTTTTACTATTTTTACTATTTTTACTATTTTTACTATTTTTACTATTTTTACTATTTTTACTATTTTTTATAAGGTCCAAAATTTTTCAATTTTTCACTTGCTATCAAAGATGCAAAATCAGCAGAATTTTGATAACTTTTATTATTTAATATTGCTGATATATATGCAGCCATATAAGTATCACCACTTCCAGTTGCATCTTTAATATTATCACATTTAACTGCATTTATTTTAATACTTTCTCCATTAACATCAATAATTCTTGAACCTTTACTTCCATTTGTGACAACTAATGTTAGACCTGCAAATTTTTCACATTTTATGATGTCAAATTCCCTTTCATCCATGAAAATTGTATCGCTTATTTCAAAAATAGTTTTTATATTATCTGACAATTTTAATATTAGCGAAACGTCATCATCCATGAATCTTAGGAAACCTTGAAGTGAAACATAAATTGGAACATCAAAAGATTTTATAAATTTTAAAGTTTCAATTGGAAAGTCATTGCTGTTAAGTGGTGTCAATACAAAAGCATCAATATTGCCACTGCCAATTTCACATTCATCAAAAATATTTTCCAAATCTTCAGTTAGTATTGGAATATTTGCAAAATTGGTAGATTGATTTCTTATATCAAGATTATCCCTATCTGGATATTCATTAATGAAATGATGAGTGTCATCCTTTAAGATAAGCTTTGCCTTAGAACTGTCTGGAAATGAATCAATCAAATCTGCATTAGAAGCATTTACAATAACCAAATAATCATTGTAATATTCATCATAGACAAAGCTTTGATAAAAGCTAGCCCCACCTACCTTAGATTCCTTATCTTCACCAATGATTATTAGATCTTCACATACGGGTCCAATCAAAACAAGTGTCATATAATCCATCACAATAATTTATTAAAAGAAAAAAGTCTTAATTTAAAATTATTTTCTTTTTAAAAATATATAAACTTAGTGAAACAAAAATTATATTAGATTTAAAGGCCAATTAAATTAATATAAAAATAAAAGAATAGGTAATATAATGGATATTTTTAGCTTGCCCATAAACATCATCATAGGAAATATAATATCTCTTTTTGCATCAATTGCACTTGTTTTAAGCTGTATCGTAAATGATAAAAGGGAAGCTTACAAATATCAGGTTATTGAAGCCCTTATCCTTACTGTTTCTTCTGCATTCTTTTTATCCTGGACTGGAATACTCACAATGCTTATTGCAGCGGCAAGGAATTATTTGGTGATGAATGAAAAGTTAACTTCAAAATTAGCAATTATATTTATTATAATAACCCTAATTATTTGTCCTATAATCAATACAATGGGTTTAATCGGGCTCGTGCCTATGATTGGAATCATACAGCTTACCATTTGCAATTA
>JAFRCZ010000194.1 GCA_017404125.1 Methanobrevibacter sp. | reverse complement strand
TACATTTTATAAAATATAAATTATAATTGATAATAATATTATGTTAATACATATTTATAAAATTTTTTATATTAATTTTATTTAAAAAATCGATTAAAATAGCCTTAAATAATCAAAAATAGATAAATCTGATGAAATATGAAAAAAATAAAATTAATAAAAATTATAAAATTAAAAAATCAAAAAAGTAAAAAAGAAGAAATGAAAAGAAGTAATCAAGTGGATTACTTCAAAAATTGAATACTATTTTATATCCCTTTTGGAACGTTTAATAAGTTCCGCTGCACAAGCAAATATAAGCAATAGGATTATAATTAGCACAGGAGCATTCATTCCACCTAAAGACAATGAGCGGCTAGCTGCTGCAGGATCTTCATCCACATTCAAATTATATGCAGTAGCTGATTCACTTACTGGAGCTGATGATGAAGTACCGACAGTGTTTCCATCAAGCTTGGTTGAATTTGAATTGGCACTTGTACCATTTAGTTTAGAATATTCACCTGAACTAGTGTTTCCAGTACCGTTTCCATTGGAATTTCCATTTGAATTTGGATCACCTGAACCACCAGAGTTTGAACCATTTCCAGAATTGCTTCCGCCAGAGCCTGAACCACTACCTCCATTTGAGCCCCCATTGCTTGGGTCTCTCACATTGTTGTTTTCAAATGTATTGTTCTTTCCGCCAATATCATCAAACAGCTGATTTTCCGGAGAGATTACATCAGGGTGGCTTGTTGGCTCATAGTCAAGCAAGTCCAATAGAATATAATCAGTGCCGTTTTTCCTAACTATCATAGGGGAATTTGTACTGTTATAGATTATATCTTCTTCAGTGAATACCAATGGACTATCAGGATATTTCATTTTCCATATTCTATTGATTTCCTTTACAATGCGAGGAATAAGTGGCTTCAAGGAAGGCACACTATTGTTTGTAACTCTGTTATTGTTGGAATTGTATAATGATACAGCCCTTACAACCAATGCCTTATCACCATAATCTATGTGATTATCATGGATTCTGCTGTTGTCTGCATCGTATCCTTCAACAAGATAATTGATTCTTGAATTGCAGCTGACATTGTTTTTATAGACATTTGTATTGTCAGCACCCTCCAATATTGCACCATAGGATACATTATTGGAAATGCAACTTATCCTGTTTCTCGCCATTGTAGTATTTATGGAATTGTAACCTGCTATAAGGCCTGCTGCATAATAGGTGCCGTTTACAATAATATTATTATCTGTAAAGCTATTGTTAGTGGATACTTGATCTCTCTTACCGGTTTCCGCTCCTAAAACACCCAAACCGTAAAGATATGGGTCCTTAGCTGTAACGTTGACATTATTATTATGAACCATATTGTAACTGCTTTCATAATACAAGTCAATTCCTACAATGGAATTTGTTGATTCCTTGATTGCAGTATAGTATTTGTCAACCCCAGAAGTGGCATTCACATTATTGTATCCAATATCGTTTGAAGATGAATAGAATAAAATAATGCCGTAAGTCTTATAGACTTCTGGAATAACCATACCTTCTGCTTCATTGTCATCAACGCTTATAGAGCTGTCCACTTTAATTGTTGAATCATATAGATGTGGCCTGCTTGTACCATTAACGAAAATATTATTGTTCTTCAATGTATTCTTATCACTGTCATACAGCATGATACCAAATGTCAATTTATTTGCCTTGACCTTTACAGTATTGTTTAGGATACTGCAATTGGATGATTCGGATACATATATGCCGTAACCATTATCATAGCTGCTTAATTGAATATTATTGTTAGTTACATTAACATTCTTGACATTGTCCAACAATATGGCAAACCTATGGTTATCTTCTGCATTGCCTGGATTTGAATTAACTATCTTAAATCCATCAACGACTACATTGTCAGATTCAATCTTAATGACTGAATCTGATAGCTTTGCACCTTCAGACTTTATGATTACAGGATGATTCAAGATGATTCTCTTATCATTGAAGTTGCCTTTAAAGACCAGTTCGTAATCGCTAAACTCTGATTTTAGATAACCATTGTCATCAAAGCAAGTATAGAAATTATCCTCAGTTACAATGAATTGGCTTCTTAAAACACTAATTTTTGTTGAAACTTTGCACGGATTGTAATCGTCATTTCCTGCAAAACTTATATTCATTGCATAATTGCCAATATCTGCATTTAATTGCAAGCTTGCTTTACCTTCTCCATCAGTGATGTTTCTGTAAACATTATCCAATAGAACAAATGTTAGATTCTCACCGCTGATTGGATTTCCATCCTTATCCTTCAAGTAAACAACAATAGAATTACCTTTTGCAATTGAAGTTTCCACAACAGTAATGCTTGTATTGATCTTTTCATCACTATATGTCCCTTCATCAATGTCTCCGCCAGTGCCATTTGTATCATTATTGGCCCCATTATCTGTATCGTTTCTTTCAATCTCGGATGGGTCAGTCATATTTACAATTTGACCGTTTATTGTATTGTTGTAAATTGCATTATGACTTGGAGTGATTGGATTTCTATTGGTGTATCTCAATACAGCAATAGCATCACTGTCTCCTGAGATATTGATTCTATTGTCACAGACTAATGTATAGCTGACGTTACCCCTTAGCACAATAGCGCTTTTATCAGATACTATGTCATTCGCTCTTATTGTTATGTTTTCTGCAAGCCTTGATGTAAAGATCATTACTCCTGAGGAATTGATTCCTTTTAGAGTGTTGTTTTCAATTATAACATTGGATCTTGTAGTATTGATGCAATTTGCAGATTCTGTGTAAATTGTATTGTTTACAATCTGAACATTTTCACCTGTATTCAAAATTGAATCCGAACCGACAGACCTTAATGTATTGTTAGTTATTATGTTGTTTTTGCCTGTATTTTGAATAGCTACAACATTTCCATCATCATTCCAATCACGAACATCTGTATGTTCAGTAGAGATGTCATTGCTTGAAATTATAATGTTGTTTCCACTTGCAAGAAGAGCTGCAGGGCCTCCAATATTTGATATTGTATTGTTGTATATCAAAGTGTTTGGAGCTTCTACAATAATGCCATAGAAAGCGTTTTCTATAGTATTGTTTGCTATTACTGCACCTTCTCCGCTTGCAGTTTGCATCAGATAGATTGCATAGCAATAAGAATTGTAAGTACCGTTTCTGCTTTTAAGGTAATTGTTTGCAATAATATTTCCACTGCAGACTTCATCTTCTATTGGCATGAAATCTCCATTGCCATATGCACATTGATAAATCATATTGGTATATTCAGACTCAATATGATTGTCTCTGATTTCATTATATGATGAAGCTGTCATTGGAATAGTTGAGCTTAATCCAGATATGATTGTATTGTTGATGATCTTGTTAAAGCTTGCATTGGACATCATGATTGCAAAGCACTTATGAACGCTAACATTTATTATAGAGTTTTCAATTGTGTTGTTTGCAGAGTCTATAATGCTTATTCCAGATAAATAATAATTGGAGCCAGTAATTTTTTCCTTTGTATTTACAATCTTAAGATTATTCAATACAGAGCCGGAACTTCCTTCAACAAGACGTATTAGACAATTTGATAAGGTTTCTCCATCATCTGATACAATGTTCAAACGCTTATTGATTGTGAATACCTTGTCTCGGATGCTTTTGATTTTGATGGTATCACCATCTTTCAAAGCACCTGATTTGATTGCTCCATTTGAATCAAAGTAGCTTGAATAGCTTGAACTGTCTATCACTATAGGTTCAGAGCCAGATATTACATCTGAGCTTGAATCTCTAAGCTTGTTTGGTTCCTTTGAATCAGCAATTTCATCATCTAAATTATCTGAAATGATTTCATTATTAGAATCATCAAAATTGCTGCTTAAACCATTATTCAAATCTGATATGCTAAGCGAATCATCAATTACACTATCTGTTGCGTTAGTGACAAGTTGAATATCCTCACTTGCACTAACTGCACTCAAAGATAAGAATAATATCAATATTAAAGCAAGAATAGAGGGCAATTTCATTTTATTCGTCATTTCACCTCCATCCAATTCTTATGAAATATTTTTTATTGTACTTATTATATAAAACTATCCAAATAATTTGATAAAAAATAAAATATGCTTAATTCTAATTGATTAAATTATAAAATAAGATTTAAAAATATGAAAGATAAAAAAATAACTTTTAAAAATAAAAAAAGAGTAAAATAAAGGAAAAATAAAGAAATAGATAAAGAAATTATAAGAAAAAAATTATCTAATAGTTCTTAGACATAAAGTCTAATACTGCATCAGACAATACATCCAAATTAGATAAATACTCTTCATACCATCTGTTTCTAAGCTTGGATATAACATAAGCAACTGCACCTGATCCAATACCTACAACAGTTGTATCGAATGCTACAATCAAAGATTGGGACAAAGTATTTACATCCCCGGAACCGAGTGCTGCAAGACCTGTTCCAAGTGGAATCAAAGTACCCATCAAACCAAGAGTAGGTCCGATACGGGTTATGATATCAGTCACTTCAAGAGACTTATCAGTTAGATTTTCTTCATTTTCTATTAATTTGCGAGCAAATGCCTCTCTTGTATTTGCTGTCAAGTTTTCTGTGCTTGCTATCTTATTTAAAAGAGTCTTTTGTGTCTTTGGAAGTACAGAACTATTGATTTTTGATTTCAAATCATCAGCAGAACTTGAAGAGGACATATCCAATATCAAATCAGACACTTCATCTACTGAAACCTTTGTTCTGGAAGTGTATTCATAAATAAGTCCTCCTAGAGAAACCACTACAACCACAACAAAAATAAGCAGTATAATCACTACAGGTATCAAAAGACTCTGTGAAATCAAATTTAATCCAGTGGTTAAAAAGTCACCACCAGGAATTGCCATTGCCATAATAATCACCTAAATAAATATAATAATTCCATTTTAATTTTTAATTAATTTTATTCTAATCTGTTGTTTCTTTTCTTACACAAGAATCCAATGCCAAAGCAGATAGCCAATATGACCAAAAGAGCTATTCCTGCATTGATTGGCATTAAAGTCAATGGAGTGGATGGATATTCCAATACTTGGCTGATTGTTGGAATAATAAATCCAAATACAATAAATATGAATGCAAAGATCACCATCATGCTTCCATAGATAATAGGATAATCTGTAATGCGGTAATCTTCAATGAAATCTGAGAATTTATAAGCCACAATGCTTATGAATATCAGTAAAATCGCTATAAGAATAGCTAAATGAAATGTTGTGACAGTGAAGCTCATATTGGCTGAATCGAATATGAAGCTTGGAGATAATGCTGCAGCTGACAATATGAACAATCCATAGGATACTGGTATGAAATCCAAGTACAGCAATCCCCTTAAAATATTGTCATATTGCTTTTTCTTTTCCCATAAATAAAAGGTAAATATTCCTAAAATCAAGGCAATCACTGCCATGAATATATAGAAAAAGAAATTATTTACTGAAAGTCCAATTACAGTTTCATAAAATGGGCTCAATGCAATTATTATCAAAGCAATAGCTAGGGAAATTATGAATGTGACTATTAGATGTTTCCTTAAGTCATATTTGAAGAAATTGGATAATAATCCAGTTCCTATCCCCAATAACAATATTGCAGCTAGAATAATTGTGCCGAATAAACTAACCAATAGATTCATTCTATCACAAAATTTATAATTGTTTTTTAATAGTATTTCTTAAATTAAGACTCAAAAACTTTAGACCGAATAGATGTAATTACCCTTCCACCATAATCAGATTACCCGTTTTCGAATCCTTATAAACCTTACCTTGTTCCACATAACCTTCTCCAGAGCTGTTTGAAGTGTCTGGAGTTTCATTCAATTGTTCACCTTGTGTTACATTAGTGATTTCCTTGATTGATTCCATAGCAGCTTGCCTATCTTCTGGAGACATATCACTGAATATAACGCTTTGCAAGTTCCAGCCAATTACAGCAAAGATCAAGAACCCGAGTGCAAGAACCAACATTGCATCGACAAGGTTTGTTGTTCCAGCCATTGGATCTTCTTCCTGACGTGACCGGCGTCTGATTTTCTTTCTAACCATAAAAAACCTTCTTTAAAGTAATAAAAGAATAATAATTAAGTAAAAAAAACTTTTACAGAAGCAAAGAAAAATGTAAAAATTTTTTCTATACTATAATATATAAAAAAAGATTAATAAGTTTATCTAACTGATTTGAAAAAATATAAAGTTAAATTTAATGAAAAATAGTATTTTAAAATTAGAAAAATAATCGATGAAAATATTAAATAGATAAATTAACCTAATCTTCTAAAATGTAGTCTAAAATAAGTTTAGATGCATCAGGTTTAAATTCACCGAATTGCAATTTCAAGAACTCTTCCATCTTTTCCAGTCTGAAATCCTTTTCCCTGATTGCTTCTATCAGTTCATCAATATTGTAAACTATCTTTCCTGGAACCATTTCCTCATAATCAAAGTAGAAACCACGTTCCTTGTAAAGATAATCCTCTAAATCATAATCAAATAGTATAGCCGGTTTTTCCAAGATAGTGTAGTCTACCATAATTGAAGAATAGTCAGCCACTAATATGTCCGCTAACAATAGAAGCTTTTGCTCATCCTTAAATCCTGTAAAATTGATTATGTTATATTTGCTTGTTAATTCATCCAGATCAATATTGTGCTCTTCATCACAGAAGTTTTTATAATTAGGGTGCAAGCGAATAGCCAAGGCATATTCTTCACCTAATTCACTGATGAATTTCTCTATATCAAAGTAATCAAAAACAGCATTGTTTTTAGGGTCTTCCCTAAAGGTAGGGGCATAAAGAACCAATTTCTTGCCTTTAAGCTGAGGATAATCATTTTCAAAAGATTCTCTCAAATCGCTTAAATAATCATCTGACAAGTGCTCTTCATTGAAAAAATCATTGCGAGGAACACCTAATGGCTTGACCTTTGACTTATCCACAAAGAAATTACGGGCATAGATATCAATTACATTTTCACTGCTCACAGATACTAAATCAATCTTAGGAGCAAACATTTCCATAATCTTCTTGTCATCATCATTTATAAGGTCATAACCAAATTTCTTGAACAAACCGGTACCATGCCATAGCTGTACCCATTTCATCCCATCCACATTCATAAATGCAAGAGGGAAGAAATTATCTACTAAAAAAACGTATTTTGAGCTTGCAAAGTCATATAAACTCCTTAAAGACAATGCATCCTTTTGAATGAAATTATATTCATAATCCTTTCCACCATTGTTTCTAATTTCCAGTTCCTTTGCAATACATTCCAAATTAGCTTCAAATGAGTGGTTTTTATTTGTTATGAGGGCTATTTTATTATTCTTTTGAGGAAGTTTCCTAAGAATATTAAATATTGTTGCATAGATTTTATGTTTTGTGTACACTTTAATAACCTCAATTGAAGTAATTTATAAAAATTAATTATGTTTACTAATATTTTATAAAATTAGTTTAATATACTTTTATATTTTTATATTTACAACAAAAACAATTAAAACAAATTAAATACAAACTAATAATAGAATAAAAAATGTGAAATTAAATGTGATAATATGGATGTGAAAAACAATATTATTCTTGCAATGGATCTAATGGATTTAAAGGCAGCAGAAGCTGTATGCGAATCAATCAACGAGTACATTGACACAATCAAAATAGGATATCCATTGACCCTTGCTGAAGGATTATCAACTATAGGGTTCTTTAAGGAAAACTTTGATTATAAGGTTATTTGCGATTACAAAGTGGCAGATATTCCAGCTACCAATGAAAAGATAGCGAATCAAACATTTGATGCTGGTGCAGATGCAATAATCTGTCATGGATTTGTAGGTCCAGATAGTGTAGAAGCATGTAAAACATCTGCAGAAGAGCATGGAGCAGATGTATTTCTTCTTACTGAAATGTCCCATCCTGGAGCAGTGAAATTCCTCCAAAAGAATGCTGATGAAATCGCAAGAATGGGTGTGAAAATGGGAATTGACAATTATGTAGCACCATCTACAAGACCTGAAAGACTATCCCAAATAAGGGATATCGTTGGAAAAGAAGCATTCATGATTTCACCAGGTGTTGGAACTCAAGGTGGAGACCCTAAGGAAACATTGAAATACTCAAATGCATTGATTATAGGAAGATCCATTTACAATGCAGAAGACCCTGCAAAAGCAACTAAAGACATTGTTAATTCAATCCAATAAGCTATCATAAGGTGTAATTTTGTTTAATATCTCTTTAGCATTATCCTATTTCTTCTCTGGCTTATTTATGAAGCTTTCAGATGATGAATATGATGAAAAGTCAAATAAGGCAATGGCTATTGTACTTGGAATAGTCTGCGGATTGTTTACAGCATATGCATGCTCAATCGATTTGGATGCAGCTTGCATTTTCATAGCAATTCTTATAGGAAACATTTTAGCTTTGAAAGTGGATGGAATCCATCATATTGCCACAATGGCTTCATTCATCATTGCATTCATAATTCTTGGATTGCAAGCTTTCACATTTTTGTCAATTATCACAATTATTATTTGTATGATAGGAGCCATTATCGATGAGTTAGGAAACGATAATGAGAAAATCTATGCTAAAAGCAAATTCCTTGAATATTTCTTTGACTATAGGTTTGCATTAAAAGTAGTTATTCTATTGCTTGTTTTGATAGGTTTATTGAATATTTGGAGCTTTATCTATTTCTTATGCTTTGAAATAGCTTATGAAATAGCAAGAGTTTTGTTCGAAAGATATATCTTATAAAAAAGTAAAAATAAGTAAAAAATAGTAAAAAAAGAAAAATAAATTGAAGTAAAGTAAAATAAAAAGAAAGATTAAGTATTCACCATAACTTAATCAATTCTATTTAAAGCATCCGCTACTATCAATGGGAAAATAATTGTCACATCACCAATGACAGTTACTAAATTGGAACCATGCTTTGCCTTGGACCATGATTTTGCTTCCTCTAAAGGAGCACCGCTTAAACTACCGGTTTCAGGCCTGTCCATAGTTATTTGAAGACCTGCATCTATTCCTCCCTTTAAAAGGTTTGAAGCAAGGGTATAATGTTTTGGAAGACCTCCACCTAACATGATAGCACCAATCTTTTCTGATTCGAAAACAAGATCAGATAAGTAATGCATGTCTCCAACTGCATCCACTACAAGAGTGTGGTCTTGAGTAAACATCCATAATTGAAGACCAAACATGCTGTCAATGAGTCCTGGAGCAAAAATGGAAACATCATTTAGAGCAGCCTGTCTTAAAATTGAATTATCATCATCAATCAATAAGCCAACTTCCTTTAATAGTCTTTGAATTGAAATAATGCCATTGTCTTCATCGTTATCCAATTTTTTGCTGATAACTTCAAATATTTTGATAATTTCACTTTCAAATACTTCAAAGTCCTCTCCTTGAGTGTAAACATCAGCAATTCTGCCGATTCCTGCATCATTAAGCTCTTCATCATTGGTTCCGAGATCCCTATAATGCCTGCCTCCAAAAGCTTCAAGAAGATCATGAGTAATATTAGCTCCGCTTGTAATTAAAACCTTAATCCTTTTCTCTCTGATTAAATCAGCTACAATATTACGCATTCCACCTGGAATCAAAGGACCTCCCAAACTCATGAATATGTCCATATCCTCATCATTAATCATATCCACAAGCAAATTGGAAGCTCTCGCTACTCTTCCAGCTCCTAAAACACCTGACTTATCATACTGTTCCATCAATTCACTAACAGTCATGTCCTTTTTTAATTTTAATTGATTAACCTTCATACAATCCAAACTCAAAATATAATTCTAAATAATAATTTATAAAAAATAGTATTTAAATATTAAAAAAAATGAAAAATAAGAAAAATAGGCAAAAAGACCTAAAATAATCTAATAAATAAAAATTAGAAGAAAAAATTAATTAAATGAAATTAGATTTCATCTTCAAAGTCGTTTCATTCAATGAACCTAAATTTCATCTTCTAAATCATTATCATTCAATAATGGGAAATTCTTAAGATTGGTAATTGTTTCAATCAAGTCAGTACGGGTAACTACACCGATTGGAGTATAGTCATCATCAACTACAATCAATCTGCTTATGCCGAACTTATACATCTTATAAACGGCAGTGGCTATCTTAGTATCCTTGTCAATGAAGAACAGTCTTTTAGACATTATATCCCTAACGTCTTCATTTTCCTTTCCTTCAGCCAATGCCTTTACAATATCCACCAATGAAACCATACCAATAGCTACGCCCTCAGTAATTACAGGAGCCCCATCAATATTGTTGCTTGAAAGCAAGCATGCAGCATCCTTGATTGAATCTCCAGGCTTTAGATAAATCAAATCCAATGTAGCTATATCATAAACAGAGTTTTTAGGAATGCTTCTGATTGTACTGATATCCAAAAGCAAGATATTATCCATATCATCCCTTCCTACGATTTCACCAATAATACCAAGATTATTGACAGGGGTAGGGCCTACACGGATAATGTCTCCCAAGTGAAGATCTTTAATGCTTCCCAAAACCTTTATGACAGCTTCACATTCACCAGGGTGTGGCACACTTGTAAATTCAATCTTAGCTACTGAAACATCCTCTAATTTTTTACTGTCCTTATAGACAGGAACTGTAGCATTGCTGTCAGTAACAGAAATATTTAAGGTGTGATATGCTTCAATAGTAGGCTTATAGCCACCACGAGGTCCTGGCACTCCCTTTACAAGACTTAAGCTCCTAAGGGATTGCATCTGATTTCTGATAGTTCCAGGGTTCCTATTCATCACTTCAGCAATGTCTTCCCCTTTAATGGACTTGCCATCAGAGTTTTGATACAAATTAATTAAAGTCTGTAAAATTTCCTTTTGAACAGAAGTTAACATTTTAGACACCAAAAAGTAAAAATATAAGTATTTTCATTTTAAAAACACTTAATTCAGTTAATTTAACCGTCAAATTGAAAAATATCATTATAAATTAAAAATCATAATGATAAATTCAAATAAATTATAATGATTTATCATAATTTTACATTATTATTTAGTGATTTATACATTATTATATAAAAAGATATTGTTTTTTCATTAAAAATCATTATAAAATATATTAAAATATCATGTTTTTCATGGAAAATTCTTAATTTATAATGATAAACTATGACTTAAATAGGAAAAAAATAGAAATTTGAAAAAATAAAAAGAAAAAAAGAATAAAAAAAGATTGTTTTGGAAATTAAAACCAAAACAATTAAATTACATCTTCAGTACATAAATTAAACAATAAACTTAAATCACATACTGTTTTACATCGCTTCTAATTACAGAAGAAGCACCTAATGCCTTTATTCCATCTAACATTTCAGGAAAATGCTCTTTAGGAATTAAAACATTGATTTGTGAAAAGCTGGAACCTTGATTAACTGTTGGCTCTGCACTACAGAACTTATTTTCAACCAAATAATTTGAAACCTTTTCAATTGAATCGTTTGCTATATTGAACTTTACATCAAAGTATTTTCTTGCAGTTACAGCACCTAACAATTGCTCATAGATCATTTTTGCCTTTGCCATCTTTTCATCGTCACAGCTGATTCCAGCATATAATCCCGCTGAAGAATGCAATATGGTTTCAAGCTCTTTCAATCCCGCTTTTCTTAAGCTACTTCCTGTTTGGGTATTGTCTACAATCAAGTCTGCACCTTTAGCAATGTATACTTCAGTAGCACCGTCAGAGTTGATTACCTGAACCTTCTTATTGTCTCCATCCCTTAGTCCTCTTACTTGAACGTATGGGCTTGCATCTCCATAGATTTCCTTATATGCCTCATTTTCCATAATGTGCTTTCTTGTTAAATTAGGATATTCTGTAAAGCATAAGATTGGAGTTTCCCTGTCCTTATTTGCTCTGAAGAATTCGGATAAGTCATCATAAGGGGATTCCTTAGGGACAGCTACAATCAAACGGGTTTGACCATAATTCAAGTCTCCAATTTTAACTATATCATTATCGCTTAAGACAGACTCTTCCAAAACCCAGTCTTCGCCGACAATAGCTATGTCCACCATACCTCTGTTCAATTCCACTGGAGTACTTTGAGGACGGGTTAAGAAAGCGCTTATCTCTTCATCATTGAGAATGTTTATTTCATAGGATTCGTTTCCAGGCTCATATCCTCTTACTTCATAACCTGCATCTACAAATAATTGATGAGTATTTCCTCTATTTACATTGTTTAAACTGCCTTTAGGCAATCCAATTGTTATTTCTACCATAATATCTACCAAATTAATTAAAAGTATATGAAAAATCTATTATAAGATTTAAAAGTAAATAAATTATTCTTTAAAATAAGTTACTATTATAATATTTAAAGATAAAATATATAAAACTATTCTTTATAATTAATTTTTAAAAAAAAGAAAGCAAAGGATATGAAGGAAAATTAAAGAAATATAAAAGAAGAAAAAATAAAAAATATTGAAAAATAAAAAAATCATTCCTCTTCCTGATAACTGCCGTTATACTCGCCAGAACCTTCTACTGGAAATACAACTGCCTGAGCAATTCTGTCTCCTGACTTGATCTTATAATCAAATTCTCCATGATTATAGATCATAAACATCAATGTTCCATAGAATCCAGGATCCCCTACAGCTGTTTGAACAGAAATAAAAGACCTAAGCAAAGTGGACCTTGGCAAATAGAGCATGGTATATCCTTTAGGAATCTTCACTTTTCGCTTTATGGAAGCCAAATAAGCTGTATGGGGCTTTAAAGTATAAATAGGCCCTTCCAACGATTCAATCTCTGGAAGGTTTTTCTCATTGTCAATCAATGACCCCTCTGATTTCTGAATGAAAATTTCATCCAATTCCAGATCAATTCCAGATGGCTGAACCAAATCTTCAAAGTCTGGAAAAAGTTTTTTAAGTTCAATTTCACCAAGCATCT
>JAFRCZ010000193.1 GCA_017404125.1 Methanobrevibacter sp. | reverse complement strand
TTAATAAGAATTTTCTATTTTTTTCCAATCTTTTAAAAATAAAATAAAAACTATTTTTCATAATCAGTTAAACTTTCAAAACTTTTTAACATAGACTCACTAACGGAATAAGTCTTTTGCAAATCAAAGAGATTATCAACCAAATATCTTCTAAATCTCTCACATGCATAATCATCATATCTGAAGTTGATTCGATCATATTCAATGTCCATAAGGATAAGATTTTCAGGCTCTACAACTTTAATGTATGCTCTTGGTTCGTCTTCTTTTGGATCCAATAGCTCTTTAACATCATCAAGAGTCATTTTGCCATAGTTTACATCCAGGAAAACTCTCATCATTTTTCGAACCATATTCCATAAAAAGCTTTCTCCATAAATGTCTACAAAAATAGGAGTGTAAGTTTTGTTTAAATGTGCATAATCATTATTCTTATTCTTTTCATCCTCTTCTATATTTGGAGTGGAAATGATTATGTCCTCAATTGTTCTTTCAGTAGTTTTCTGTTTTCTTTTTGTAAAATTAGTGAAGTTATGAGTTCCTTTAAAGACCTCTGCTGTCTGCCTTAAAAGGTCAATATCCAAGTCCTCTTCAAACAATATATAACGATACCAGCGCATTTGGGCATATCTTGGCTTGAATCCAAATCTGACAGGTGCCCAAGCAATTATTTGAATATCCTCAGGCAAACTATTGTTTATTTGATTGACACGAACTTCCTTCTCGCTTTGAAAACTGATTACATTTCCTAAACTATGGACTCCTGCATCTGTTCTTCCTGCAATTCTGAACCTTGAAGCCTTTAAATCATCTATATATCCTAATTTTCTAAGATGATAAATCAGTTCCTCTTCAACAGTTCTTACATCAGGCTGTCTTTGAAATCCATGGAAATGAGTCCCGATATAAGCAATCTTTAAAGCAGTTCGTTTCATAATAATCACAAAAAATAATCTTTTTACAATTAATAATATTCTTTGATTAAAAATATAAATATTTAGCTATTAATTTAAATTGCTTATGAGAATAAAAATATACACTTATCAAAAATTTACAATTAAAAATATAAACTAAAATAACAAAATAATAAACTATGAAAACACAACACGAAAAAGAATCTATAAGCATTTATGATAATTACAAAATAGATTCTGAAATTAAAAATACTGATGAGAAGTATTATTTTATCTTTAAGGAAAGAGAACTTTTGCTTATTAACAATCAAGTTCCACTAATTAAAGACTTTAAAGAAATCAATATAAGAAAAACAGATATAAAAAACTGCATTTACATTGGAGAATACTATTCTAAAGACTGTTTTGCAGTAGAATTATGCGAAGATTTCGATAAGGAAAATTATATTGAATCAGTGAAAGACAGCACATTCCTTGAATTGTATTTTGTCTTTGACATAGATGAAGAGACTTATCTGGTTGGTGGAAGAGCTATTCAAATAATTGATTGGGAAAACAATCACCAATACTGCGGAAGATGTGGTGCAAAAACATTTACATCTGATGTGGAAAATGCTAAAGTCTGTCCTAACTGTGGCTTTACCAGTTTTACAAGGATTTGCCCAGCAATAATTACTTCAATTATTAAAAAAGATTATGATGATTTAGACCAAGAAGGAAAGCCAATAAATAAGGTTTTAATGGCTAAGCATTCCTATCATAATACACACAGATACACACTGATTGCTGGGTTTTTAGAAGCCGGCGAATCAATAGAGGAAGCTGTGCAAAGGGAAGTCAGAGAAGAAGTTGGAATTGAAGTAGAGGATATTGAATACTTTGGAAGCCAATCCTGGCCATTTCCAAATTCATTGATGATTGGATGCATTTGCAAATACAAATCCGGTGAAATCAAAGTGGATGAAAATGAAATCCTTAAGGCAAAATGGTTTAAAAAAGAGGATATTCCAAAACCTCCATCAGAGATTTCTATTTTTTCAAGATTAATAAAGAATTTTAAAGAAAACTACTAAAAAAGGAATTTAATTAACTATTTAATTTCATGTAATTGCATGAAATTAAAAATTTTATCTATTTTTTAAAAAAAAAGAAAAAAATTACTAAAAAAGATGTTAAAAAAAGAGGTTGAGTTTAATTTTTATGAGTTACATCTTTTTTAGTAAAAATATTACAAATACTAAAGAGGAATACCCCTTTATAGAGCAAAAAATATAACTCCTAAAGAGGAACATCCTTTTTAGTAAAGTAAACATAAGAAATTATCACCCCTATTATGAAAGTGGCAAAAATCATAGCATAAGGAGTCATGATGCTTACACTATACTCTGCAATCTCACCTGATGCAATCAAATAAGGGCATACCCAAGGGACATATGGAGCCCAGGTTTGTCCATAAACCAGCATATTCACCAATGTTAAGCTAGCTCCTCCCACCATTGCAGGGACCATGTTTGTAACAAACAATGAAATGAATACAAATGGAGAGAATGTTAAAAACAAAAGTACATTCGCAAAGAGGAGATTTGCAAAGCTATCTATAAACAGTTTTATTGTAAATCCGCTAAGCCCTGCAAGAAAACCAAAGGCAAGTGTTGACACACTGGTCACTGCAGTTAAGATCAATACCCAAACCAAAAACATGATGTATTTGGAAGCCAGGAATTTTCCTCGGGATATTGGAATGGTTAGCATAGCCTTTAAGGTATGCTCATTGTATTCCCTTCCAAAAAGGTAAGCCATAATGATTGCAAAGAGTAGAACTGCAAACAATACAGACATATACATGTTCACATTAGTGAATAATAGCTCAAAGCTTTGCACTTCATCAAAGGCAAAGGTAGCTATATACATTAGGACTGCAGGCAATGCAGCCATCAATAAGCTTAATAGAAATATGTTTGATTTCTTAAGCTTTAGAAATTCCATTTGAATAAAAGTTAACATTTTCACACCCAAAATAAATTTTTAAAATAATTATGATAATTCTAAAATAATACTCTAAGTATTGGAAATAATTCTTGTAAAGAACTCTTCTAAATTCTCTTCACATAGACTGACTCTACTTACATCGATTCCTGAATCAACAAATAACTTATTGAATTGGCATCTTAACTCTAAATTGGAAAGCAAATGAATGCATCCTCCAACAGAACTGCTTCCACATTTTTCATCTGCATTTTCCATATAATTGCCAATACTTTTTCTAAATGTATAATCCTTATTTTCCTTTAAATTGCATTTATTCAAGAGCTCTACTGCCAAATCAATGTCTGAAACTTCAAATTCAACACATTTATTCAGCCTATTATGCAATTCATCCCTAGTAAGTTCATCAATCAATACACCATTATCCATAAAGCCAATCACATCTGCAATGTTTTCAATTTCACTTAGGATATGGCTTGAAATCAAGATGGTTGTTCCGTATTCATGAGATAATTTCTTTAGCAAATCCCTTATTTCCTTAATTCCAATAGGATCCAAACCATTGATTGGCTCATCAAGAATCAATAGATCAGGATTGTGCATAATGGCAGCAGCTATTCCCAAGCGCTGTTTCATACCTAATGAAAAATTCTTGAATTTCTTTGTTTTCTCATGGTCCAAATTAACCATTTCAAGAACCATTTTTACATTTAGAGGATTGTAATTTCCTCTCAGTTTAGCAATAACCTTTAAGTTCTCATAAGCAGTCAAATTCTCATAGAATCCAGGAGTTTCAATAATGGAACCTATGTTTGAATAAACTTCCTTAGGATATTTACTTGGATCTTTCCCAAAGAGAAGTATCTCACCGCTTGATGGATATACAAGATTTAAAAGCATACACATTGTAGTGGTTTTTCCAGCACCATTTTTACCTAAAAGCCCATAGATCTTGCCTTTTTCCACATGCATATCAATAGAATTCACTACTGGATTTTTTGAATATTCCTTTGACAAGTTAGTTGTTTCAATAACATAATCAGTCACACTATCACCTTTGATAAAAATAATATTTTTTTGATTTTTGAATTAATGATTTTTAAATTGATAATAAAATAATAAAATATTTTTAATTTAATTCTTTAATTTGAAAATTCTGTGCACAAAATTATCAAAGGAGGAAAAATTTATGTAATACATTCTTTACTTTTGTAAAAAATTATTTACTTTTGTAAAAAATACATTACATATGTAATAATTATTTTACATCCTATATAAATGTTTTGGAAAAATCAACTCAAATATGAAAAAAAGGATTTGAAAAAATTAAAAAAATAAAAAATGAATCCATGCAAAAATCAGAATAATAAGAAATAATTAATAGTATAAAATAAATATATTATAATGTTATAATTGTTAGATAGATATTTTAAGTTTTTTAAAAACTCTTAAAATTTAGATTTAAAAATATTAAAAAAGGAATCAAAATGTCATTTCAAGAGAATAAAATGCTTATTATGCCTGCTGTAGACATTAAAAACGGAAAATGTGTGCAACTAGTGCAAGGAAAGCCTGGAAGCGAACAGGTAATCATTGAAAACCCGGAAAAAGTAGCTAAAAAATGGGAAGATTTAGGTGCAGAAGTAGTCCATGTCATTGACTTGGATGGTGCACTTGAAAGCGTTACAAACATTGAAACCATCAAAAAAGTGCTTGATGAGGTAAGTGTTCCCATACAACTTGGGGGAGGCATAAGAAGCATTGAATATGCAGAAGAGCTTCTTAATCTTGATATCGATAGATTGATTATTGGAACTATGGGGATCAAGAATCCTGAAACAATCAGCAAATTGTCTGATGAATATGGCTCAGGAAGAGTAATGATTTCACTTGACAGCAAAGACAATAAGGTTGTCATAAAAGGCTGGCAGGAGAAAATAGATAAGTCTGCAACTGAAATCAGCAAGGAATTCCAAGATCTTGGTGCGGGAAGCATCCTATTTACAAATGTTGATGTGGAAGGACTGCTCGAGGGATTCTACACAGACCCAGTAATTGACCTTGTAAACTCTGTAGACATTCCAGTTGTTTACTCTGGAGGAGTGACAAGCTTAGATGACTTAAAGCAATTGCAAACAACCGGAGCAAAAGGAGTTGTAATCGGTTCAGCATTATACAAAGACAAAATCAATCTTGTAGATGCTTTAAAATACCAAGACATTAAGTGAATTTTAAATTAGTAAAAAACTTAAAAAATCTAATAATAAAGAAGTTTATTAAAATTAAAAAATTAATTAAAATCATATTTATATTATTATATTCTTAAAATGGAGAAAAAAACATGAAAGTAATGGCAACAGGAGCATTTGACTTATTACATCCAGGACATGGATTGTATCTTGAAAAGGCAAAGGAATTAGGAGGAGAAGATGCAGTCCTTGTAGTTGTAATAGCAAGAGATTCAACAGTTAAAAAGAAAAAAAGAATTCCTGTTATTGATGAAAATCAAAGATTAGAAATGATTAAATATCTTAAGCCCGTTGATGAAGCTTATATCGGCTATGACGGAGATATGTTTAAAATCGTAGAGGAAATTCAACCGGACATTATAGCTATTGGCTCAGATCAAAATCATGACATAAAAAAGCTTCAAGAGCAATTGGATAAAAGAGGAATTAAGGCAGTGGCTAAAAGGGTAAAAGAGTACAGAGTCGGAGAACTCGACAGTACCTGTAAAATCATTAATAGAATCAAGCACTCTGAATTGGAAGAAAAGAATTTGGATTGCACCAATGTAATTAATGATGACTGATGAAAAAAATAATATTAGAAAATATAAAAAAAATTAAAATATTATAATAATTATCTAAAATTAATAAGGAAATAACAACAAAAAGGTGTAAAAATGGTAAGTGTAGCAATTGTAGGTGGAAGTGGATATACTGGGGGAGAATTGATCAGATTGCTTTCAGCACACCCAGAAGTAGAAATTGTAGATATAACATCAAGGCAATTTGAAGGAACTCCTGTACACAAAGTACACCCACATATAAGAGGAACAGATTTAGTATTTAGAAACAAAAAGCCAAGTGAATTGGATGCAGACATTATATTTACAGCAACTCCACATGGAGCTTCAATGAAAATCGTGCCAGACTTGCTTGATACCGGCGCAAAAGTAATTGACTTAAGTGGAGACTACAGATTCAATGACATTGATGTTTATGAAAAATGGTATGGAATCGAACATACATCTGATATAAAAGGTGTTTTCGGGCTTCCTGAAATTCACAGAGAAGAAATCAAAAAGGCTACTTTGCTTGCAAACCCAGGATGCTTTGTAACTGGAGCTATTCTTTCAGGATACCCATTATCAAAAGCTAAACTTGCAGATAGAATGATTTTTGATTCAAAAACTGGAGTAAGTGGTGCTGGAGTAAACCCAACAACTTCAACTCATTACCCAAATATTGGAGACAATGTGAATCCATATAAGGTAACTGGCCACAGGCATATGCCTGAGATTCAACAGGAACTTGGTGCATTTTCAGATGTCAAAATTTCTTTTACACCTCATTTAGTACCAGTTATTAGAGGAATCCTAACAACTAACCATTGTTTCTTAGTTGATGGAGCAGACATTACCAGTGAAGAAGTCTTAAACATCTATAAGGAAACCTATGAAGGAGAACCATTCATACAAATCTTGGAAGATGGTGAAATTCCTCGCTTAAGCAGCGTAAGAGGATCCAACTATGCACAAATCGGATGCTTTGAAATAGATGAAACCGGAAGATTGGTCATTATTTCAGCTATTGACAATTTAGTCAAAGGAGCATCCGGCCAAGCTATCCACAACATGAACATAATGTGCGGATTTGATGAGAAAACCGGTTTGGATTTCTTTGGAATGCACCCATAAAATATGAAAGGATAATAAAAAATATTCAAGAGTGAGAATATGGAAAGAATAATTCTATACTATTCCGATGGAGGAAAGACAAAGGTAGTTGCAGAAACACTTGCACTTAATCTAAGATGTGATATCTGTCAAATCAAAGATATGAAAAAGCGTGACGGAATCAGAAATAGATTAAGCTCTACCATTGATGCATTTAGAGAAAGCAAAACAGAAATTTATCCTCCAACTCTTGATCTAGAAGAATATGATACAATTTATATAGGCACTCCTACTTGGGCAAATAACCCTACTCCTGCAATCATTACCTTAATTGACAGATGTGACTTGCGTGGAAAGGACATTGTATTGTTTACTACAGCAAGCGCTTCTGATGGAGAATCCACATTAGAAAAAATGGAGATGAAGGTAAGGGCAAGAGGTGCAAGGGTAGTTCAGCAATTTAGCTTAAAGACTAAAGACAAAAGTGCTAAACAGCTCCAAAAGGACACGGATCGATTATTCTATCTATTAGATTTAAACTTATATTAAATCTATTCTTTTTTACCATTTTACTTTTTTATAATGATTTTTTTCTATTTTTTATTATCTTTCAAATTTATTATATTTATTTTTTAAAAGCTTTTTTTAATAATTTCAAATCAATTTTCTAAAATAACATCAATTTTAAAATCTTAATTTAGCAAACTATTTAATACTATAAATTAGAAAATTATTAATGTATAACTTTTAATGAAAATACATTATCATTAAATTAATATTTATACCAAATTATTAAATCAAAAATTGAATAATTATAAGGTGCAAAAGAAAAATGTTAGAGAAAATGATGGAAAACCATAAGATCTTAATTGCCATTCCAATTATTCTTGCACTTTTATCATTAGTTCTTATAGGCGTTAATGGCCTTGAACAAGGTGTTGACTTAAAAGGAGGTTCTCAAGCAGAATTGCAGCTTTTAGGCTCAGTCACTCCAAGTCAACTGGAAGACACTCTTGATGCCAAATTGAACACCAACAATATAAAAGTGACAAATAATGGAAACAATAAGGTTACTGTGGAACTGGAAAACAATATCAATTCAAGTACATTTGCAAGCGCCATAGATGGAAAGGCAAAAGTGATCAGTTACAATGAAATTGGTCCAGTCTTAAGTGAAGAGGCAATGGGACAAATTTATATCGCTATGCTTTTTGCATTCATATTTATGGCAATTACCGTGTTTATTGTATTTAGAGAACCTGTACCATCTGTGGCAATCATTCTTGCAGCATTGTGTGATATACTCATTGCTCTTGGTGGAATGTCAATATTTAAGATTCCATTGTCAATTGCATCTGTAGGTGCATTGCTAATGCTTATTGGGTACAGCGTAGATACAGATATTCTCCTTACTACCAGACTGTTAAAAAGAAGAGAAGGAACTGTAGAGCAGCGTGCTAAAAATGCTATGTATACCGGTTTAACAATGTCATTTGCTGCAATAGCTGCAATGGCTATCTTATTTATAGTTACCAAGATACTTATGCCTGAAGCAACTACCTTAAGCAATATTTCTGCAGTTTTAGTAATTGGATTAATTGGAGATATTCTTTCTACCTGGTTAATGAACTTAGGAATTCTTAAGACCTATATCGATTGGAAGCAATCCAAAAAACAAGAAAAATTCGGCCTAAGTTCATCTTCAAGCAAATCTGGAAAAGCAGATAAAAAATCTAAATCATCAGATGATGAGAAAGCCCCAGATGAAAAATCCAAATCAAAACTTAAAGATAGACTTAAAAGGAAAGCCGCAGTTGAAGATGATGAAATAATGTCTAAAATTGAAGAGGAATTGGAAAAAATAGAAGATATTGAAGAATCTTCAGATGAGACAAAAAAATCTTCAAATAAAAAGTCCAAGAAAGATAAAAAAGCTAAAGGCAATAAGCGTAAAGCTAAAAAGCAAAAAGGAAAAGGAGGGAAATGATTATGGCAAGCGATTTATCTAAATTCTTTAAAGATAGACAAGTAATTATCCTCTTGATATTCTTACTTATAAGTATTGCGAGTATTGCATTCCTTGGTGTGGAACAAGGCCTTGACTTGAAAGGTGGGTCTTCCATTCAATTGCAATTGGAACATCCTGTAAATGACAGTACAATGAAAATTGTAACATCTGTATTGGATAAAAGGCTTAACCTTTATGGTGTTAGCGATGTAAAGGTAAGGTCCAGCGGCGACCAGATGGTAATTGTAGAAATGGCTGGAAAGACACCAGAAGAGGTGGAGCGGCTGATTGGAAATCCGGGTATTTTTGAAGCTAAAATAGACAATGTAACAGTTCTTACCGGTAGCGATGTTGCCTCAGTTGATTCCCCTGTAGTTGGAGAAAGCGGAGAGTGGCATGTGCCATTTACATTAACAACAGAGGGAGCTAAAAACTTTGCAAAACTTGCCAAAGGAAAAGGCGGCCATGAAGTTGTAATGTACCTTGATGGAAAACAGATTGATGACCATCCTCCACAATTGTCTGAAGGATTGGCAAGCGGAGAACCTGTAGCGGAAGTTGAAGTTACAGGTAGTGCAGCAGACGTTGAAGAGGCGAAAGAAGAATCCAATACTGTATATACCGTTTTAAAAACAGGATCACTTCCTGTAAAAATCCATACAATCGGTTCAAATACAGTTTCACCGGAATTAGGTCAACAATTTGCACAGGGAGCATTGATTGCAGGATTGCTTGCAATCTTAGGTATTTCCTTAGTTGTATACATCAGATACAGAAGAGCATTCTTGGCAATTCCAATCTTGATAACCACTTTATCTGAGATTATAATCATCTTAGGAGTGGCTTCTATCATCCATTGGAATATAGACCTTGCAGCAATTGCTGGTTTAATTGCATCTGTAGGTACTGGGGTAGACGACCAGATCATCATTACAGATGAGGTATTGCACCACGATGATGAAAACACAAGACACAGAAGAACAAGAACCCAAATGAATGTGAAAAATGCATTGTTCATTATCTTCGCATCTGCAGGTACTTTAATAGCTGCTATGTTACCGCTTGCATATGTTGGATTTGCAAGAGGAAGCAGTGGTATCGGTACCATAGCAGGTTTCGCATTCACTACAATCATTGGGGTATTGATTGGTGTATTCATTACTAGACCAGCTTATGCAAAATTCATTGAAATCTTTGTTTCTTAAATTTAAAGCAATGAAATAAGTTAAACTAAAAAATTAGTTTACTTATTTGTTCTATTTTTATTTTTAATTTCTTTATTTTTTTCTAAAAATTAAATTACGATTTTTATAAAAATATAACAATTGTTAAGTATTTATATTATAAAAATAAATATAAAATTGAAGGGATAAGTAATTAATAATAAAAAACAAAATTATTATTAATTAAATTTTAAATTGATTAAATTAAGGAGATAAAGAATGGTTACAGTTATAGGAACCGGTGCTGGAGGAGCAATAATCGCAATGAAGCTTGCAAAAGCAAACATTCCAGTAACAATTATCGAAAGAGGACCATATATAGAAAGCAAAGATGCTTTCCAGACATATGACATGACCTACTACGATAAAAGATTTGAAAGTGAAAAGAGTTTAGACTTGCTTAAAACCACTTGTATTGGAGGATCTACAATAGTGGCAGCAGGTAATGGCGTAAGGGTTCTTGAAGAGGAATTTAAGGAAGAGCTAGGAATCGACCTCAGCAAAGAATATGAAACAATTGAAGAGATTATTGGCATTCATCAAATGAATGATGACCACATTGGAGAAGGAACTCAAAAATTCTTGGATGCCGCTCGTGAATGTGGATTTGCAGCCATTAAGATGCCGAAATTCATTAGAGATGAAGACTGCAAGCCATGTGGTAAATGTTCATTTGGATGTCCTCGTGATGCAAAATGGAGCGGAAAGGACTTTGTAGATGAAGCAATAGAAAATGGTGCAGAACTGATTGAAAATGCAGAAGTTAAAAAAATATTAACTGCAAACAAATCTGTTACAGGAGTAGAATACATTCAGGATGGAGAAACAAAAACCATTGAATCTAATTTGGTTATCCTTGCAGCAGGAGCAATAGACTCTGCAATCATCTTGCAAAAAACCGGAATAGATGCAGGAAACAAGCTTTTCTTCGATCCATTTGTAAGCGTTGGAGGAGTCTTGAAAGACATTCACTATAACTCTGAAGTTCAAATGAATGGATTGGCAGTGGGAAAAGAATACATACTTGCTCCACATTTCTCATCATTCATTGCAAAATACATCAAAGACTCTAATCCAGATGTAGAGGATAAGGACATATTAAGCATTATGGTTAAAGTGCAGGATGATATGGTAGGTTCTGTAGACATTGACGGAAATGTTAAGAAATTCAATACCATTGATGACATAAGAAGACTTGCTCAAGGAGCTGCTGCTGCAGGTTCAATACTTGAAAAGGCAGGAGTCGATGCGACTACAATGACATCAACAGTCTTTAGAGGAGCTCACCCTGGAGGAACCGCTGCAATTGGAGAAGTGGTTGATAAAAACCTAAAGACTCAAATAGATGGATTATATGTCGGAGATGCAAGTGTTATTCCAGTATCTCCTGGAAAACCACCAATCTTATTAATTTTAGCATTAGCTTTAAGATTAGCTAATCATTTAATTGATGAGGTAATTTAAAGCTTGATAAATTTATTGAAGAAGCCATTTAGCTTCTTTAATCTACTTTTTTTAAAAATTAGCACAACTTTAGATTTTTTTTATTTTTTATGACAAGTTTATTAAAAATAAGCCAGCAATACAAATGAAAATCCCTAAAACTTGTTTTACAGTAATATTTTCACCATATAATATGGCGCCTACAAACAATAATGCAATAGCCAAACAGATATTTGCTACAAGTGCTCCTGAACTGACTTTCCATCCTGCACGATACATAAAAATATAACCAAGTTCAAGTCCCACAATAGCTATTCCCAAAACAATTGAAGTCCAATTAACCTTAGACAATTCAAAAATAGCATTTTCTGGCTTTACTAAAAATAAAAATATGACTCCAGTCAATATTGCTGCAGTTACATAAGTCAGCATCAATGTGCCAAAGGCATTGACATTAGATGGTGTGGATTTAGTGCAGATATTATAAAAGGTATTTGATAAAACAACAATCAATACTGGCCAAATCATTTCCCACATATAACACACCTAATTAAAAAATAGATAAAAAATGAATTAAAAATGAAATAAAATTGTATATAAAAATTATAATACTAAAAAGATAAAAATTATTCAAATTGATTATAAATCTCATCTGCTTGAACCAATCTTTCACAGTAATGGCATCTTACTGTAATTGGATCTGATTCGACAAGATAGAATTTGCTTTCAATTGGCTCTTCTGTATTTGAAATGCATTTTGGATTAGTGCATTTTACAATGCCGTTCAATTCTTTTACCAATCTAACCTGATTTTTAGATACGATTTCATAATCTCTAATAATATTTATTGTAGCATTAGGAGCTATTAAAGCAATCTTATCAATTTCAGTATGGCCTAACTCCCTGTTTTCAAATTTAACAATATCCTTAAAGCCTAATTTTGAAGAAACATTCATAGCAAGAGTTACATTGGTTCCTTCCTTTGGAAGACCTAATATCTTTAAAACTTGAAGTGCCTTATTAGCGGGAATATGGTCAATTACAGTACCATTTTCAATAGGCTTTACCTTTAATTCATGTTTAGTCATGAATAATTATTTCTTTTAA
>JAFRCZ010000192.1 GCA_017404125.1 Methanobrevibacter sp. | reverse complement strand
TCTTCTTCTTTTAAATAAATTAATTTTAATAAATTTTTCTTCTTTCTTTAATAATTCGCATTTTTTTTTTTTTTTAAACGATTTTTAACTAAAGCAAAAGCTTTAGTCGACTTATATACCTTTTAAAATATACTCATATTGTAAAATTGATAGGAGGTGAAAATATCAATTTCAAAAATATGCGTGATAGATTGTTAGATCATTTTAATGAAAACATGGCATCAAGAAAATTATTTGTTGTCGATTGTGATTGGGAAATCTTGTGGAATTTATATTTAGATGAATTTCCAGCTGATTTGAACCCAATTTTTAGAGAAAGAAGAACTTTAGATTGTACTGCTTGCCGTCATTTCTTCAGGAAAATGGCAAATGTAGTAGCACTTGACGAGGATACTGGTGAGTATATCACTCTATTTGCTGGTGAAACCGAAGAAGAAAAAGAAGTATTCAGATTATTAGATGAACATTTGAAAAGAGCAAAGATTAGAGATGTATTTATCAGCGATACCAAAAGAGTCGGTTTGGAAAGCAACCATGAGTTGATGCTTAATGGCAATGTACATACTTGGCATCATTTCTATGTTGATGTTCCTGACAGATGTGTTGGAAATTCAAGTTATATGCATGAGTGCAGATCCAATAGGGCTGTTTTAGAAACCAGTACCCAAAGAATCTCAAAGGAATCCATTGATATCGTATTGGAGTTAATTGCTTCAAATAGTTTATACCGTGGAGATCAATGGGAAGATGCTTTAAAAACCTTTAAGGATTATTTAGAAGAATATGAATCAAATACCTTGGATGATGACTTATTCTACTGGGTAAAAAGCATGGAACTTGGATCTGTTCTTGTAAGAATGAAAAACCATAGTATTGGTGTTTTATTAATGAACATCACTGATGAAATGCCATTGGATGAAGCTGTCAGGCAATATGAAAGAATTGTTGCACCTACCAATTATCAAAGACCAAAACCTGTCTTCACTAAAAGAATGCTTGAAGATGCACAGGAAAAGATCAATGAATTAGGTTTCGGTCAATCAATTTATAGGAGATATGCAAACATGTCAGATTTAAGCATCAATGATGTATTGTTTGCTAATAGGGATTACACTCCTGACATTCAAGATAATATTAATTTATTTGACAAATTGAAAAATTTGACTGTAAATAAGGCACGTAACTTTGATAAGGTGCAGGATATCTCGTTAGATGACTTCATTGAAAATGTCTTGCCAAGTGCTGTTGAAGTGGAACTGTTCTTATCATATGATTTAAGCAACAACTTCATGTCTTTGATTGCACCTATTGATAAGGAGGCTCCATCAATGTTTAAATGGGACAATCCATTCAGTTGGGCTTATAAGAACAACATTGCTGACAGCCTAATGAAAGAAAGGGTAAAGGCATTAGGTGGAGACGTTGATGTGGATTTAAGATTCACCATCCAATGGAATGATCATGAATGGGACAAGAACGATTTGGATGCTCATTGTACTGAGCCAGATGGAGAAGAGATTTACTATAGCCATATGAGAAGTTCAAAAACCGGTGGTTGGTTAGATGTGGATATCATCCATCCTGAAAAAAATAAAGCTGCAGTTGAAAACATCCAATTCAAAGACAGAAATCAAATGATTCCTGGGGATTATCTCTTCAGAGTTCATCAATTCAGCTACCGTGGTGGAGATGATGGTTTCAAAGCGGAAATTGAATTTGATGGAAGGATTTTTAACTTTGCTTATCCAATGAGATTAAGTCAAGACGAATATGTGAACGTTGCAAAGGTTACTTTGGATGATGATGGAAACTTCAGCTTAAAAAGCTTTTTAGACAATCAAACTGCAAGCGTCAAGGAATGGAACTTGAATTACAACAGCTTTGTTCCTGTAAGCTTAATCTGCTACAGCCCTAACTACTGGGGCGACAATGCTGTTGGAAACAAGCATATTTTCTTCATCTTGAAGGATTGTTTTAATGATGGAAGACCAAATCCATGGTTTAACGAATACTTGGTCAGTGAATTAAGAGACCATCGTAAAGTTACTGAAGCTTTAGCTAGCATTGCAAAAATTGAAGAAAGTGATGATCAATTAAGCGGTATCGGTTTCTCATTCACTCAAAAGAATAAAGTTACTTTAAAGGTCAAATCAGAAAATATTGAAAGAGTGTTTAATGTTGTTATTGGTTAAAGTTGGCATTTAGCTATTAGCTATTTTTCCAACCAATTAACCCATTCTCTTTCAATTTTGTTTTTATATGAATATTATATTATAATCAAAAGAGGAGATGATTATGGAAAATATTTTGATTGAAGCATTAAAAAATAAATATAGATTTGAATATAAGGGCCTAATCAATGTTGAGGACTTGTTTGACATTAACTTGGAAGGCCTGGATCAAATCTATAGGGATTTAAAGAAAGTTGAAAATGATTTGCAATCTGATTCGTTATTAGACGCAAATGAAAATCCGTTAAAGAAAGAAACTGAAAACAAAATCAATATTGTAAAGAACATTTTCGAAATTAAAGTAGAAGAAATTGAACAAGCTAAGATTGCTTTAGCTAAAAAAGCTCAAAGAGAAAAGATCTTAGCAATTATCGAAAACAAGCAAGATCAAGAATTATCTGAAAAATCTATTAAGGAATTAAGAAAAATTTATGATAGTCTTTTATGATGTTGATTTTCATAGATGGGCTTTCATTTTTTGATAGTCTTTATGATACGTTTGATTTATATCTTTGAACGTCTTTATCATAGAGGATTATTTCTTTTCTTATTCCTTATTTTTTTCTAATTCTTATCTTTTTATTCTATTTTTTTAAAATTTTTTATATTTTTACTAATAAAACGAATAATTTATAAGATATGAAAATAATATTTTTAAAAACAAAAACTATTAAAAACAAAAACTTTTAATTTTATGTTAAAAACTTAAGAAAGCCGAAACTTATTTTTTAAAAGCTTAAAATGCCTCTAAAAGGAGATGGTAAAATGTGTGGAATCGTAGGATGCATACTTAAAGATAAGGAAAAGCATGTAGCTCCCATATTATTAGAATGTGTTAAAAATCTTGATTATAGAGGATATGATTCAGTTGGAATAGCTACAATTGATGGAAAGATTTATGTGAAAAAAGATAAAGGAAAAATACCTGAAGTCGATGAAAAACTTAATTTGGCAGATATGCCGGGAAACTTTGGAATAGCACATGTTAGATGGCCTTCAACAGGTATTGCTAATAAGGTGAATGCACATCCCCAATTGGATGAGGGCAATGGAATTGCAGTTGTTCACAATGGATCACTTAAAAACTATAATGAACTAAAAGGGGAACTTGTAGCAGATGGCTTTAAGTTTAAATCTACAACTGACACTGAAGTCATTCCCCATTTAATCAGAAAATACATTAATGAAGGATTGGATTTGGAACATGCATTTAGAAAAACCATTGAGAGACTAGATGGCTCATATGCAATAGCAGTTATTTCCAAGGATGAAAACAATAAAATCCTTGCAACAAGACATCAATCTCCATTGAAAATCGGAATAAGCGATGATGCATATTTCATTTCCTCAGATGTTCCAGCTATAATTGAATATACAAGAAATATCATTCTTCCATCTGAAGGGGAAATAATCATTTTGGATGAAAATGGAGTAACAGTTCATGATGAATATGACAATGAAGTCAAAAAGGAAATATGCGTTATTCCTTGGACTGCTCAAATGGCAAGCAAAGGAGACCATCCTTATTATATGATTAAGGAAATCCTGGAACAGGATAAGGCAGTGGAATTTACTTTAGGTGAAAGGGATAATATCCAAAAGATTATAGATGACCTTGGAAATATAAAGAATATCTGCTTTGTGGCATGTGGAACTTCTTACCATGCCTCTTTAACTGGAAAATACTTGATTCAACACTTTGCAAAGATAAAGACTGATGTTGTTCTAGCTTCAGAATTCAAATACAGTGCAGATACTTTAGATGAAGAGACTCTTGTAGTCTTCATTTCACAATCAGGTGAAACCCTTGACAGCATAAATGCCTTGAGAATAGCAAAGGAAACTTCCCCTACTTTGGCAATCGTCAATACTGAAGGTTCTGCAATGACAGAAGAGGCCAAATATACCATTGTTACTCAAGCTGGTCCTGAAAAGGGAGTGGCAGCAACCAAAACTTATATTGCCCAATTGACTGCCATCTATTTGTTTACAGCACTTTTAACCAAGAATCATGATTTAATCAAAGAATTGGACAAAGTTCCAAACTATATTAGGGAAGTTTTGGAAAAATCAGAAGAGATAGAGGTTTTATCTAAAAGATACAGTTTTGCAGAGGATTTGTTTTATCTTGGAAGAGGATTTTCATATCCTGTTGCATTGGAAGGTGCATTGAAATTAAAGGAAATCTCTCTAATTCATGCAGAAGGTTATGCATCTGGTGAATTGAAGCATGGTCCTTTGGCTTTAATTAACCATAGGGTTCCGGTTATTGTAATTTTGCCACCGGGTACTGATTATGATGACACCATGACCAATTTGGAGGAAGTCAAATCAAGAAAAGCCATTATCTTATCAATCTGTGCTGAAGGAGACAATAAGGCAGAGTGCAAATCAAAAGACATTTTTACTATTAATCCAGAAGTTAATGAGATTATTGCACCTTTGGTTTATACAGTTCCTCTACAGTTACTCGCTTATTATGTAACTTTAGAAAAAGGTCACGATCCAGATAAGCCTGAAAATTTGGCAAAGGTAATTACTGTATAATTTTGGAAAATCTAATTTCTAAGATAAATTCTATATTTCAAGGAATTCTATTTTTCGAGGTAGAGAATATATTTTCCACAATATAATTAATTAAAAAACTTTTTTTTTTTAAATCATGAAATAGTAATTTAACTATTCTCATGGTGTTATTTCTTATTAAACAAAATTTAATCATTTAAAGACTTTTTTATATATAAAATTATTTAAAGGATTATATTAAAAAATTAATATAACTATACAAATTATTCGGTTCTTATTTAAATAAATTTTAATTCTAAAATTATGTTATGGTGAAAAAATGGCTGAAAATAACTTAAAACAGTATATTGATGAATTCTTCAATGATTTGGAATTATATGATGATTATACCAATGGGCATAATTACAAAGACCTTTTGCATGCTAGTGTAATACGTTTTTTAGATTTTGAAAATACATATACTGCTTATGATATTTATGAAAACTTCTTTATGATCTATCAAATTACAGATGAAGATAAATCTGAAGAGAAGAATAATCCCAGCACTCAAGTAAGTCAGTCCAATACATTATTGAATTTGGTAAATATGATGAAAGACTATGAGGACAATACTGGGGATTTGATTGAAAAGCAAAGGGACCATTTTATCCATTCTGTAAATGTATTCGTTTTAGGTTTAGCTATTTATTCACAAAACAGCAAATATCAAGAGGAATTTGAAGATTACATTTTAAGAAGCCCGTATAAAAAATACTATAGGATTAATGGTGAGCTTTCAAGGGAAGAGTTCTTATACCGTTGGGGAATCGCTTCTCTTTTCCATGACATAGGGTACCCTGTAGAGATTATTGGAAAGCAATTGGCTAAATTCGTTAATGATGGTAGCCAATCCATTTCAAGCAAATATAAAGTAAATACAGCCATCAACTTTAAGAATTTCAATGAATTGAATTCAATTGTGAAAATAGACCCTAATTTTCCTGAAATTTATCGAAATGATTTTCCTGAAACCAATTTCATTGATTTATATAAGCCAACAGATATAATGGCACATCAGATATTTACTGATTTGTTTGTAGATAATGATATCAATGCATTTGATCACTTTGATAAATTAAGCGGGGATTTAAAGAAATTAATAGACAATATAGGCAATTTTGTTGATTATATGGCTGAAAATGGTTTCATCGACCATGGTTACTTCTCATCTATTTTTGTCATGAATTCCTATGCAGCTTTAATGCAAAAATATTATAGTGATAAGGAAAAGGAAAAATATGCTTATTTCTTCTATCCTGTTGGAAACAGTGCAACTTCCATATTATTGCATAATTATTATAGGGGAACATTGAATAGGTATGAAAGCAAGAGCAATGAGTTTAATTTAGATTCATTGAAACCTAGCCAGAATCCATTGGCATTCATGCTGATATTGTGTGATGAACTGCAGGAATGGAATCGAAGGCCTATTGGCATAAAAGATAAGAAAAAGAATCATGTAAATGATATAAAGATTGACATAAGCAATGATAAATTGAATGTAGAGTATATTCTTAAAAATAGCTCTTTAGGGCTTGGTTTTTCAGAAGATAAGGAAAGCTTGATTGAAAAGCTTTTAGACATTGAAACTATTTTTGAAAATGGTCTGAATGTGGATATTAAAACTGATTTGGATGTAAATGTTCAATTGGATGAAATTCCATTGTTTGAAAATGAGGCACCTAAGATATTATTGAGAAATATTGAGGAGATTGCTCGTGCAAGCCATAAAAGATATAATGAAATTGAAGTGGCTAAAGGAAATCCTGAAGTCTTGTATGATGAAATGGATGCAAGCAAAAAGCTATCCAGTGTCAGACAAGCAAAATCCTATCCTCATAAATTAAATCTAATTGGCTGTGAAATAGTTCCATTGTCAGATCCAAGACCGGAACATAAGCTCACTGAAAATGAAGTCAATATTTTGGCAATAGTGGAGCATGACGACTGGTGTGAGGAAAAGATGAATACTGGTTGGATATCACCTGATGATGCTTTAAATGAGGGTTTAATCACTGAAGATATATACAATGAATTGATGAAGGCAAACGAGGAAGGTTTCACAAGCAATATAAAGAATAAGTATGAGGATAAGGAAAAGGGCATTTTTGTTCATGCAAACCTAGTCTCATATGATGATTTGAATGAGGATTCAAAAGAAAAGGACAGAAGGCCTATTAGAGAAATTCCTTTGATTTTAAAAGAAGTTGAAAACAATCCATTAAAGATTGTGCATACTAATCTAAGAAGGCTTTCATTCCAAATGCATGAGAATTATAGGGAATTCTCTCAAGATGAGGATGTTTTGAAATTTGAAGATTTGCCTTTTGATACAAAATACAGCAATTTTAAACAAACCCATTTAATTTCCAAATTATTGTCTCAACTTGATTATAAGATTGTTCCTATAAATGCTCCAGGTGAGGCTATATCAAAGTTTAATGAAAAGGAAATAGATTATTTGGCTAAAAATGAACATAATTCATGGTATTTAAGAAGATTGAACCAAGGTTATGTTTATGGTGAAGAAAGGGAAGGTATGAGAAATCCTAGACTTAAACCTTGGGATGAGCTTAAGCCAAATTATAAAAGATTAAACAAAAAAACATTCACCGATTTGCCTAAAATCTGTAAAGGTGTTGATTTGAAGATTGTAAAAGATTAAGTTTTTAATCTTTTATTCTTTTTTTATTTGAAAATTAGTCTTTTTTGATATCTTTTTTTATTTACAATATTAATTTATTTTTAATATATTGATTTTTTTTTA
>JAFRCZ010000191.1 GCA_017404125.1 Methanobrevibacter sp. | reverse complement strand
CAATTGAAGCTTCTTCAATAACTATTTACCCATTCTTTTTTGTTACAATAGTTTCTGAAGATAAGTCCAAATCATCTAATAATTCTTTAATTGTTAGCTCTCCATTGAGCTCTCTTTCTTCTACCTTATCTTTAATAGTTAATTTAAAAGTCATGAAATCACCACTTTAATTTTTTTATCCCTTCATTAATATATTGTAAATCATCATATTTAAATTATATAACAATTGTTAATAATTATTGAAAATTAAAATTTATATTAATATTGTAAATTCAAAAGAATAATGAAATTTAAATAAAAAATAAATTATTTTCCTAACTCTTCTAAGAATGTGCAAGCTCTGCATAATCTATTTGAAGACGGCTCACCGCATCTTTCGCATCTGTCATATTCATAGTCATGCATCAATTCCCTGCGAAGAGCAGGCCTAATCTTATCAAATCCCTTAAGAGTTGAATACTTTATTGTTGGATGATCTTTAACCAAATCATTTAGGATATTGGAAATTTCCATTCTAAAGGATTCCTGAGCATAAGGACAGCCTGCCAAGTGAATGTCCAATCCTTTTGCAAGTGCGTATAACCCTATTTCCTTTTCTGGAATCTCTCTTAGTGGCTTGATTTTAACAGTGAATAGCTCGCTATTGGACTCTGTCTTAGGACCTATTGTTGCCAGGTTTTCCATATTTCCTTCAAGATAGTTCATTAAGATGGCTTGAGTTTCATCATCTAAGTTATGTCCAGTTGCAATCTTGGTTGCTCCAAATTCTCTTGCAGCCCTATTTATAATCCATCTTCTAAATACGCCACAATAGGTACATGACCCTCTATGACCTTCTCTCTTCATTATTTCATCCAAGTCAATGCCAAAGCTTTCCTTAAATGATACAACCTTATGTGGAATACCTAATCTTTCAGCATGCGCTTTAGCAATCTCCACTCCTTCCTCTCTGTAACCTGCAATTCCTTCATCAATGGTTACAGCACATAATTCAATGATGCGCCTTTCAGCATATGAATTAAGGATCTCTAGAGTTACAACACTATCCTTTCCTCCAGACAATGCAACCAATACCTTATCTCCCTTTTCAATAAAGCCTTCTTTCTTGATTGTTTGCTTTACCTTTTTTTCAATGCTTTCGATAAAGCAATCCTTACATAAAGCCTGTCCGGAAGCCTTTCTTTTTATGATTACATTTGGATTTCCACATTTAGTACAAGATTCCATATTAAAGTCATCCTTTTTAAAATTAAATAATTAAAATAATTGAATAAATTAAATAAATAATATTTTTAAACTAATATAAGGTTTTTAAATAATTTAATAATTTAGTTTTTCTACATATCAGCTACAAATTCAGCCAATTGATTCAATGTGCTTACTTCATAAACTTGAGCACCTGCTCCCCTATACAATGAAACACAGCTATCAACCACATCCCATTTCTTTTTATCCTCAGGGTTTAGGATAATCACTTTCTTAGCCTGAGAAGACATTTGGGAAATAAGCTCAACGCTTGCAGGTATTCCATTTACCTTAGGACCTGCCCAATCCCTACAGTCAGACAATAGGATAATATAGGATTTATTGCTTATATCTGCCTGTTTCATGAAGGATTGGAATGCAGTGAACATATTGGATGTTCCCCTAACCATCATATTTCGCATACGAAGCAATCTAATTTCAGCAAAAGCATTAACCATATACTTTTCTTTAAGAAACTCAGTTGTTTCAATTGTTCTATTATCAAATTCAAACATTCTTGAATCTTTAAAGGTCTTTTGACATGCAAACATCAGCATGAAAAACCAACTACTGATCCATTCACATGAACCGCTTACATCATTCAGGAACAAATGCTGCTTTCTATGAGGTTTCTTCTTTACATGAACAAGGTCAATCGGCACTCCACCGTATTTCATGTTCTGTCTCATTGTCCTTCTCATGTCAATCTTATTGGAGCGAGCCAATCTTTTTCTTCTTGACTGCTTGTTAGCGATTTTTCTTCCTAGTTCAACACATAATTCGAATACACGTTCATCGTATTTGTTAAGCTTTGATAAGTCACTGTTCAATATATCGTTATCCCTTGCAAGGTCCTTATCCCTATCTTCAAGGATAGGCCTTCCTGCAAAGTATTCCATAGCCTGTTCTGCACCCATTTGAATTTGCTTTCCACCAGAACCCTTTTGCTTGGTAATTTTCCATTCATGCTGGGAAAGCTTACCTTTCATAGTGTTTGGCCTATAGGATCTATTAAGCTCATCTGTTAGGTTTTTAACTTTCTTTTCAACAAAAAATCCATCAAATGACTCATTGAATTTAGGAATGTCATACTTGCTTTTAACATAAATTGACCTGAAAGCATCCTTTAATATAGGCAAGTCATCTTCCCCCAATAGATTATATGCTTCTATTGCAGATTGAGTAGACCTAATGCTCACAGGCATTCCCTTTTTTCTCAAATCATTTGATAATCTTACGATTTTTTCTTCCATATTAAAACCTTTAACAGACTATAGACTAAGTATTCAAACTAATCGTTCAAGTATTCGCTTCTAAAGATCTCTTTTATAACTTTTGCCTTATCAGGCTCTGTCTTAATAGCTACTCCAACACTGTCTTCAAGTGCAGCATCAACATTCTTTAAATCCTTATCCAAGTGCATTGCTGAGTTTACCCAATCAATTGAAGCCCTTACAGATGGCTTTTTATTTAGGTTAAAGGTTCTGATTCTATGAACCATATTGACAACCTTTTTGACTAAACCATCATTTGCATTAGGTATTCTTGCCTTGACAATTGCCATTTCACGTTCAACTGAAGGATAGGAAATGTATAAGAACAGACATCTGTCCTTTGTCTCTTCAAGCAAGTTCCTTTGAGCATTGGAAGTCAACATTACCACCAAATCATTCTGAAGGTCAAAAGTGCCTAAATCATTTACAGTGATTTGCTTTTCCCCTAAAGCCTGTAGAAGAAAGCTTTCCACTTCTTCATCTGCCTTATCTATCTCGTCAATCAAGAGAAGTGATGGCTTGTCATTCATGAAAGAAGTCAATAGAGGCCTTCTGATAAAGAAGTCATCTTCAAATATGGATTCTTCACCTTTTTGACTTCCTTTGAATGCTTCATGGTGGAGAAGTTGCTTTTGATAGTTCCATTCACCTACAATCTGTTCAAAGGTGATTCCCTCATAACATTGAATCCTAAAGAATTCCCTTCCTAAACATTCGGAAACAGCCTTTGCAAGCTCTGTCTTACCTACTCCAGGAGGTCCTTCAATCAAGATTGGCTTGTTTAAAGATAAGGATAAGAATACGGAAGTGCTGATTTCATTATTGGAGATATAACCAGTACTTTCCAACATTTTTCATATTTCTTCTATGGTTAATTCT
>JAFRCZ010000190.1 GCA_017404125.1 Methanobrevibacter sp. | reverse complement strand
TATTACAAGACCTAAGGAAAGATCCAAAGCTGCAAAGGAATTCATTGAGAATTATGGGGGAGAAGCAGTAATTGTGCCAACATTGGAATTGAAATTGGAAAATACTGATTCATTAAAGGAACTGATGAACAGATTCCATGAATTGGACTGGCTAATATTTACATCAGTCAGCTCAATTGATTCAATTTTCAAGTTTTATCCAAACTTTGTTGAAATGTTGAATCCTGATTGCAAAATTGCGACTATTGGTACAAAAACTGCAGAAGTAGCTATGAATAAACAACTCCATATAGATATTATACCAAAAGATTATACTGCAGAAGGACTCATTGAAGAATTTAAAAAGTTCGACTTAAATAATGCAATTGTTGGCGTACCTCGTACGTTTTCTGCAAGGACTATTTTACCTGAAGAACTCAAAAAGATGGGGGCTGAAGTGATCTTAGCAGAAAGCTATAAATCAGTAATTCCAGAAGACAAAACTGACATTGAAAATTTGATTGGTGAAATATTGAATGAAAAGATAGATGGAATAACATTTACAAGTCCTTTGACTGTAGTGAACCTATTTAAAATAGCTGAGGAAAATGATGTGGATAGAGAAGAACTAGCTGAAAAGTTATCCAATTCAACCCTTACAGTAGCTATTGGACCAATTACTGGAAACCTACTTGATGAATACAAAGTTAAACACATTTACCCAGAAAGATACACAGTAAAGGATATGATTGATTTAATGTTTAAAGAATTAAACAATAAGAATTAAAATTGAAATCAATGAAATATTTAAAAGAAAATAGTTAATATTTATTTAAAAAAGAAAAAAAGAATTTTTAGTTAAGGAGGAATTTCTATAGACCAATTTAAAATAAGCATCATCATACCTGTTTACAATGGAGAGAAATATCTTCCTACAACTTTAGATTCTGTTATATGCCAAAGCATTGGCATAGAAAATCTGGAGATATTAATAGCTGATGACCGCTCCACTGATGGAACCAAAGAGATTATAGAGGAATATAAAGAAAGAGTCAATAATCAAACCAATAAGGAAACAATCAAATCAATCCATTTATTAGAAAATAGCGGAGGAGCATTCGGTCCGCGGAATATTGCATTGAATCATGCAAACGGAGAATATCTAATGTTTATTGATTCAGATGACACTTATCCTCAAGATGCATGTGAAACCTTATACAATAAGATCAATGAATATGCTTGCGACATAGCATTTGGAAGATATTTAAGGCATTACCCAGAAAGGAACATCATAAGAAAATCATATACTCCCTACACAGACAGTTTGGAAAAGCCTTATATCGATTATCTTGATGATTTGGTAAAAGGATCTTCCTTAAATGGAATCTTTGACACTATCTGGAAAATAATTGGAAGCCAATTCTTCTATGGAAAAGCAATAAGCAAAGAAAACAATGAAGAGATATTCATCGAAGACATTGAAGAAGAAAAAGAAGATGAAATAGCTATTTTAAAAATCTTGCCATCATTCTGGACTAAAATATACAGAACTGAACTAATAAAGAACAATAATATTAAGTTTCCGGAATGCATTTCTGCTGAAGACTTGAACTTTTTGCTTGAAGCCTATATCCACAGTGAAAAGGGAATTCTATTCCTAAACAACAAGATAGTTTATAATTATTTCATGAGACTGGAAGTTGAAGACAAATCAGTTACAAAAAACATTAATTTTAGGCTGATTTATGACTCATTAAAAGCATATAGATTATCCAGCCAACTTTGTGACAAATATGGCATTAGGAATAAAGACCTCTTCTTGAACCCATATCTTTTGAATTGGATTAACCTATGGCTAAGCAGAGATAATTCAAAGGAAGAAAACAGGATATTCCTCAATGAGATTGAAACAATGGAAAAAGGGCATAAGAATGGATTGAAATACAAATTAATTTTAAGATTCATAAAAACAATGCTCAAAATCAAATCTTAAAATAATAAATTAAATATAATTAAAAAATTTAAATAATTTTTAAATATTATGCTAACATATTATAAATAAGAAATCAAAAAAACAAACGAGGTGAAAAGATGAAAGATGTAATGATTTGGCCAATATATTTAGATTCTGAAAAGTCATTGAATGACGGAAGAAAAGTATCTAAAGAGTATGCCATACAGGAACCAAGAATAAAGGAAATTATAAAAGCAACTGAAAAATTAAGATACAAATATGTTGCCGAAGAAGACAAGGCATATCCTGGAGAATGGTATAATAAATCAGGACGAGTCATAATTACCACTGATGAGAGCAAAAAGGAAATTCTAATTAACTTATCAAACACCATTAAACAGATGAGAGAAACCAAACAGGCCAATAGGTCTGCTAATAAAAAGGGCAAAAAAGGAAAAAGAAAAAAATAAAATAAATAATCTAAAAAATTAAAAAAGGCGTTTAAATGACAAACTTACCACCAGAAATGAAAGAAAAATACGAAGAAGCTAAAGAATTGATAGAAAATTCTAATGACATTAAAATTTACAGCCATACAGATTGTGACGGAATTTCCTCAGGAGCTATTTTATCAAGCATATTGAAAAGATTAGGAAAAGAATTTGAAATTGAAATAGTTAACCTCGATGTTTTGGAAAACATTCCTATAGAACATGAATTGACAATATTTTCCGATTTAGGATCAGGACAGCCTGTAGATAAAAATGCAAATAATGATTCCAAAATACTTATTCTTGATCATCACCCTCCACTTAGGGACGTTAATTACTGCAACACCATAAATTATGACACTTATCTTGAAATCAACCCTATCTTCTATGGATTTGACGGTTCTGGAGAAATCTGCGGTGGTGGACTATGTTATCTTCTTGCTAAGGAATTTGGATATGATGATTTAAGTTGGATTGGAATACTGGCAGCTATTGGAGATATACAAAACGGCAAAACAGGCAGATTGGAAGGTTTGAACAGAACTATTCTCGATGATGCAAAAGAACTGGGATTATTAAATATTATTGAAAATGACCTGTCATTATACGGCAGACAGACAAGACCTTTATTCGTTGCATTATCCTATTTCAGTGATGTGGAGTTGCCGATTACAAACAATCAGAATGAATCAATCGCATTGCTCAAAAAACTTAATATAAACACTAGAAATCCAAATAACGATATGGCAGTTAGGGCTTGCGATTTAAGTCAAGACGATAAGAATTCATTAATGAGAGAATTGGTCTTGATGATTTCCAAACAGATTCCTCCAAGATATATGATGCATATTCCAAAATTGGTGATGGGAGAAAGCTATGAATTCACCAATGAAGAGAAATATACCTTTTTAAGGGATGCATCTGAATTTTCAACAGCAATGAATGCATGTGTCAGAAACAATCGTCCGGAAGTTGCATTAAAACTATTGGATTTGACCATTAAAAGAAATGAATATCTAATGTCTGAAAACAATGATTTTTCAATGGATATTGATGGTGAAAGGGCAGTTGTGCTTGATGAACTTGAAGAAATCGCAAAAAGCCATAGGTATTACTTAGCTAAGAATATTCAAATGATTGGGGATTCAGGTTCAATTATAGAAAAGGACAACTTGCAATACTTCGATGGAAATGGCATTAGGAGCAATGTTGTTGGTACAATAGCGGGAATGGTCCTTAGTAAAGGTAATTGGAGAAAACCAATAATTGCATTTGCGAAAGTAAGTGAAGATAATGAGGATTTAAAGATTTCACTACGCTGTTCCAAGCTTTTAGCTTATGATGGAATACATTTCGGTTCAATAATCAGAGAAGTGGCTCAAAGCTTAGGAGGAAGCGGCGGAGGCCACGATGTCGCTTGCGGAGCATATATACCTCAAGACAAAAAGGATGAATTCCTAAATTCAATGAATGAAAAGCTGGAAGGTAAATTGGTTCTTGAATAAGAATTCAAAACCAATTTAAAATTTTTTTAAACTATTTTTTCATATATCCATTTCTTAAGACTATTTTAATTAATTCTCATTTAAAAACTATTTTTTTGAATAAATTTTTTTAAATAATTTTTTCATTCAAATAAACTTTATAAAAAAATAAAATAAACTTTAAATATTATATGGTACAAATTAAAGATTAAGTGAAAAATAATTTTTCAATAAAAAAAGAAAGATAGTGGTTAAAATGGAAATATTACAAAAAAGAGGAGCATTAACTCATTTTCAAATTTTAGGAGAAATTTCTAAGCAAGACCCAAATCTTAAGCAAAAGGATTTAGCTGAACGCTTAGGAATTACAATTCAAGCAGTTTCTGAAAACATTAAAACATTAACTGAACTTGGATACATTACATCTAAAGATGGTAGAGCACCATATAAGATTACTCAAAAGGGAATTAATAAAGTTAAAAAAGATGCAATAACCTTAAGAAAGTATTCTGATAGTGTTCTTGAAACCATGACATATTATAAATCCACTTGGCCAGCAATCGCAAAAGAAGATTTAAAGGAAGGTGACGAAGTAGGTTTATATATGGAAGATGGTAGATTATATGCTTCAATCAATGCTCAGACTGACGCATATGCTGATGTGATATTGGATACTAAAAAAGGTTTTGATGTTGCTTTAACAAATCTTAAAGGAACTATTGAAATCAAGGAAAGCAAAATCTTGATAATTACTTTGCCTCCAATAAAACAAGGAGGATCAAGAGCAACTGACATAGACTTGATTAAAGAAATTTATTATGAGAAATATGAAAACTATGGCTTAAGCTCTATTGATAAGGTTGCAGCTATTGGTACAACTTCACATGTAATAGCTAATGCTTTGGATATTCCTGTAGACATTGAATTTGGAGTCAGTGAAGCAGCTCAATCTGCAGTTAGAAAAGGATTGAATGTGATGATTCTTTCAATAGGGGATATGAGCAAAAACATTAGTAAAGACTTGGAAGATGCTAATATTCCATACCAAGTTATAGATGCTAAAAAAACAATTATGGAACTTTAAAAATAGAAATATTTTTAAATTCATTTTTCTTTTTTTTCTTTTTTTTCCAATTCTTATTTTTATTTAATTTTATTAAAAAAAAAATAATAAACTATTTTTTTAAATTTTTTACTAATTTTAAATAGCTTTTTCTTCACAATAGCTTTGGAATCTGCATTTTCTACATTTATTAGGGTTTTTAGTTGGTATAGGTGCTCTTTGATCATCAATTAGCCTATGTAAAAGATTAATTTGATACCTGATTGATTTCTCATTGTTCTCATTGAATTCCTCATACCAGAAAATGTTATCTGTTCCCCTTTGTCTCAATGCAGCTATTATTTTACGATTATCATCACCAATCATATTCTTAAAGGCCAAACAATAAGCACGAACTTGGTTAATGGTTGATGGATAAGCCCTGTTTCCAGGTTTGTCATCAATAATGATTATCTTATCAGGACTCATGCGAATTTCATCAATGAACCCGCGGATTCCATCTTCTGCATCAATGACAAACATCTCACGTGACAAAATCTCTTCTTCTTTAGACAATTCAAAAGCATCTTGGAAAGTTGAAGGCTCTGCAGTTTCTTTAAATTTTTCCTCTAATATAGCATGTCCTCTAGACCCTTCAGTCATTTCCTGAGTTGGTGCAGTGCTGACACCTTGACAATATTCAAGATACAAACTGTATTCACAATACCCTTGTGTATTTAGCCAGCTTATTGGGAAATTAGCTTTTTCATCAATAATTCTAACCATCTTATAATTATCATGAAGTTCAAAATCCAAAATGTTAAATTCATCTACAATGAGTTTATTTTCCATAGAATCCCCTAAAAATAAAATAATCTAAAAAAGCAAAATATAAAAATTAATTAAAAAATAGTAAAAATAAAAAATAATAGATAATAAAAAAATTATCTATTTCTTAATAATAATTCAGTATCTTCTTCAACAACAGTAGTTCTTGTAATGCCATCTAAAAGTCTTGTTTTACCAGTGATTTTTCCAAGAATTACATCAATAATTATTGGGAACCAGTAGATTTTAGAAAGAGACCTAATCAATGCTTGAGAATAAGTTAAAGAATAATCCCTTCCAAGTCTGCCTCTTTTTGGCATTGTTGATTTAACTTCAATAAACATCAATCTTTTACCAATTGTTGCACCTAAATTCTTCTCCAATATTGTAAAATAAAATAGGATTATAACTGGAAGAATGAATACAAAATAATGGTAAATCTGGAACATATTGAAGTAGTTTATAAAGAAATATGCGAAATAAGAAATAATCCACATAAATGCAGAAACTACAAAGAAATCAAGAATATATGCTATTGTTCTCTTAAGAAATAAATCCATCCAATCACCATATTCATTAATTCATAAATTATCATTAAATTTAAATTATCTTTAAATTAACATACTCTTGGAACAGGGTCGGCTATAGGAGTTTCTAAAATTCTTACTCCACCAATACCTGTTTCAATCAATACCTTATCATCATCAATAACTTCGCCAATAATCGCTGTATCCTTACCATACTTGTCAGTTTTAATAGCTTCCAATATCTCTTCAGCTTTTTCAGCTTTTACACCCATTAAAACCTTTCCTTCATTAGCCACTTCATATGGGTCAATACCCAACATATCAGATGCAGCCCGAACTGCCTCTTTAACTGGAATGGCTTCATCCTGAAGCATTACTCCAACACCAGATTTGCGAGCCATTTCATTTATGCAGTTTGCAAGACCTCCACGGGTAGGGTCTTTCATAGCTGTTACTCCACCTACTTCAAGAGCTTTGGAAATAATTCCCCACATTGGAGCCACATCAGATTTCAATTCAGTTTCGAAACCAAACCCTTCTCTAAATGACATTAAACTCATTCCATGGTCTCCAACACTACCTGATATGATTATCTTGTCTCCAACACTTAAAGTGGAGTCTTTTATTACTTCTCCTTTTTTAGCTATTCCAATACCGGTAGTTACAATAACAATTCCATCAAGCTTGTCCTGTTCCATAACTTTTGTATCACCAGTGATAACTGCTACATCCGCTTCTTCACAGGTATCGCTTAAGGACTTGATGATTTTATCCAAGTCTTCAATCGGAAAACCTTCCTGCAAGATCATTGCATTTGAAATAGCTAAAGGCTTTGCACCCATTACAGAAACATCATTTATAGTTCCTGCTGCTGATATTCTTCCAATATCTCCACCAGGGAAGAACAATGGGTTTACAGTATGCCCATCAGTTGTTACAACGATTTCATAATCTCCAAGAGGAATTGTAGCACCATCATCCAATGCATCTAAGCCGTATCCTCCTTCAACTGATTTTTTTGATAAATTATTAAGAATGGTTTGAGAGATCAAGTTTCCCATAACCTCTCCACCAGCACCATGTGACATTCCTATTTTCATTTTATCTCCTTAATCTAAATAATTATAATAATCCACGCAATATTTTAAAAATATTGCTAAACTTTTCAAAAGATTTTCTTATATCTTTAGTAGTTTATAACATTATAATATATTTAAT
>JAFRCZ010000189.1 GCA_017404125.1 Methanobrevibacter sp. | reverse complement strand
TTATAATTTAATATTTAGTTAAAATTATGTAAAATTCTATGAATTTTTGATAAGAATTTTTCATAAGAATCTGATTTATAGAATAGTTTAAATTAAATAAATTACATAAATAATTAAGGTAAATTAATTTAGCAAAAAGTATCATTTTTTTATAAAAAATTGATTGAAATTGCTATTTATTTGATTATTATTTTTATATTAAATACAATGAATTATATGGTGAAAATTATGGGAAATGAAGCAAAATTAGCTTTAGAAGATGGAACTGTTCTAAAAGGTGAAGCCTTTGGTTACGAAACTGTAACTGTAGGTGAGCTTGCTTTCTCAACCGGTATGTCCGGCTATACCGAGGCACTAACCGACCCTTCCTTTAAAGGACAAATATTGATGTCCACTTATCCTTTGGAAGGTAACTATGGAGTTAGTGAAGATTGGTATCAGTCTGACAAAGTGCAGGTTGAAGGTTTTGTAGTGAGAGAAGCTTGTAAAAAATTATCCAATTTCGGTACTAAAAAGACTTTAGATGACTTTTTAAAAGAATTTAAAGTGCCTGGAATTGAAGATATTGACACAAGAGACTTAACTTTAAAGATTCGTGAAAAAGGTTCTCTAAAAGCAGCGCTTGCTACTGAAGAGATTGATGATGATGAGCTTGTAGCTCGTGCTCAAGAGCATAAAAGCATTGTTGATTTGGACTTGGTTCCTTTAGTTTCCACTCCTGAAGTCAAGGCTATTGGAGACTTTGATAAAACTGTAGCTATTATTGATTGTGGTGTTAAAAAGAATATCATTAACTGTTTCTTGGAAAATGATATTGGTGTTGCTTTATTCCCTTACAATACTGATTATCAAACCATTTTGGATTATGGCGTTAATGGACTTATGGTATCTCCTGGTCCTGGAAACCCTGAAAGATTAACTGACACAATTGCAAATGTGGAAAAATTAGTTAACAAGTTCCCAGTATTTGGTATTTGCATGGGCCAACATGTGATTGCAAAGGCATTTGGCGCTACTACCTATAAGATGAAATTTGGCCACAGAGGAGCAAATCAGCCAGTGAAAGACATGAAAACTGGAAAAGTGTTCATCACTTCCCAAAATCATGGATTTGCTATTGATCCGGATTCATTAAAAGGAACTGATTTGGAATTAACTCAAATTAACTTAAACGATGGTACTCCTGAAGGATTTGCACATAAGGAATTGCCTTTAAGAACCATTCAATACCACCCAGAATCTGGTCCTGGTCCAAATGATACAAGAGATTTGTTTGAGGAATTTGGAAAAATGATTAAGGAGTACTAGATTTGAATTTTCATTGTATTTAATTAAATATTAAATTTATAAGTTTCATGAATGATTAAATTATCAAATATTAAAATTATAAAATTATAAAATTATTACTTTAATGTGGAATAAGAGAGGATAATATGCCTGTTGATGAGGATATTAAAAAAGTGCTTATAATTGGTTCTGGGCCGATTCAGATTGGTCAGGCTGCTGAGTTTGACTACTCTGGTTCTCAAGCATGTAAATCCCTTAGAGAAGAGGGATTGGAAACTGTTCTTGTAAACAGTAACCCTGCTACCATTCAAACTGATATGGATATGGCGGACACTGTTTATACAGAGCCGTTAACTGCAGAGCTTGTTGCCCAGATAATTGAAAAAGAGAATATTGATGCTATTTTGCCTACTATGGGTGGACAAACTGGTTTAAACATTGCAACTGAACTTGGAAAATTAGGCCTTTTAGAAGGCATAAAGGTTATTGGTTCTGATGTTCAAACCATTGCAGATGTAGAAGACAGAGACTTGTTTGCTAACTTCATGGATAGATTGAATGAACCTATTCCAAAATGTCATGCAGTTGAATCTGTTGAAGAAGCTTTGGAAGCTGTAGAAGAGATCGGCTACCCAGTAATTGTACGTCCTGCATTTACCTTAGGTGGTACTGGTGGAGGAATAGCTCATAATAAGGAAGAGCTTATAGAAGTTACTACTCATGGTCTTGATATGAGTTACATTAACCAAGTATTGATTGATGAATCTGTTCTTGGATGGAAAGAAATAGAATTTGAAGTCATGAGAGACAAAAACGATACCTGTATCATTGTATGTAACATGGAAAACGTTGACCCGATGGGTATACATACTGGAGACAGTATTGTAGTTGCTCCTATTCAAAACTTGAATGATGAAGTATGCCAACAATTAAGGGATGCTTCCATAAAGATTATCAGACACTTAGGAATCAATGGGGGATGTAACATCCAATTTGCTTTGAATCCTGAAACCAACGAATACAAGATCATTGAAGTAAACCCTCGTGTAAGCAGAAGCAGTGCACTTGCATCTAAGGCGACAGGTTATCCAATTGCTAAAATCTCTTCAAAAGTGGCACTTGGACTCACTTTAGATGAAATCAGAAATGACATTACAAAAGAAACTCCTGCTTCTTTTGAACCATCCATTGATTATATTGTAGTAAAAATCCCAAGATGGCCATTTGACAAATTCAAAGGCATTGACAGAAAGATTGGAGTTCAAATGAAAGCAACTGGAGAAGTAATGGCTATTGGCAGAACCTATGAAGAAGCTATCCAGAAAGCTATAAGGTCCTTGGATATTGGCTTGCATGGATTTGAATATTTAGAATACACAGAAGACAATTTGGCAAATCCTACTGACGAAAGATTATTCCACATGTACTCTGCTATAAAAGATGGAAGAAGCGTTGAAGAATTGGCAGAACTTTCCAAAATGGATGCATTCTTCTTGTACAAAATCGAAAACATAGTAGAGTTTGAAAACCAAGTTACAAAAGAAGCACTTGAAGATGAAAAATTCTTGCTTAAAGCTAAAAAATTAGGATTCTCTAACTTCACTCTTGCAAAACTCGCAGGCATTAAAGAAGAAGATGTAAAAGCACTTCTTGATAAATTTGACATAAAACCATCCTATAAGATGGTAGATACCTGTGCGGCAGAGTTTGAAGCAAAAACTCCATATTATTACAGCAGTTATGGCAGCGGTAATGAACTAATTAAAACCGACAACAAGAAAATCTTGATTATCGGTGCAGGTCCAATCAGAATTGGACAAGGTATCGAGTTCGATTACTGTTGTGTACAGTCCTCTCTCGCATTAAAAGATCAAGGAATTGAAACCATCCTTGTAAACAACAATCCAGAAACTGTAAGTACTGACTATGATATTTCAGATGAATTGTTCTTTGAACCATTGACCTTTGAAGACATTATGGGAATTATTGAACAGGTTGAACCTGAAGGAGTAATTGTTCAATTTGGTGGTCAAACCTCAATTAACTTGTCTGTTCCTCTTGCAAAGGCAGGAGTCAAAATCTTAGGTACTCCATATGAAAGCATTGACAGAGTTGAAGACAGAGAAAGATTTACTGAAGTATTGAATGACTTGCATATTCATCAAGCGCCTTATGGTTTAGCTAATTCCTTTGATGAAGCAAAAGAAGCCGCTTTGAGAATTGGTTTCCCAGTTCTTGTTCGTCCTTCCTATGTTATCGGTGGAAGAGCAATGGAAATCGTTTATGGTGTTGATGAGCTTGAAGAGTATATGAAAGAAGCTGTAAAAGTCTCCCCTGAGCATCCGATTCTTGTAGATAAGTTCCTGGAAGATGCTGTAGAACTTGATGTGGACTTATTATGTGATGGAGAAGATGTATTCATTGCAGGTATTATGGAACACATTGAAGAAGCTGGTGTTCACTCCGGTGACTCTGCATGTGTAATACCTCCTCAAACAATCCCAGAACATTTGCTTGAAGTAATTAGGGAAAATACAAGAAAATTGGCTTTAGAATTGGATGTAATTGGATTGATGAACATTCAATATGCAGTTAAATTGGATGAAGAAAGAGTTTACATCATTGAAGCTAACCCAAGGGCAAGTAGGACTGTTCCATTTGTAAGCAAAGCTATTGGTGTTCCTCTTGCAAAAGTTGCAACTTCCTTGATGATGGGTGCAAAGCTCAAGGACTTCAATTTAACCAAGGAAATCAAGATCAATCACGTAGCAGTTAAGGAATCTGTTTTCCCATTCTTAAAGTTAACAGAATCTGACAGTGTATTAGGCCCTGAAATGAAATCCACTGGGGAAAGTATTGGTATTGATGAAAACTTCGGTCTTGCTTTCTACAAGTCACAGCTTTCAGCAGGCATGGATTTGCCTAAGGAAGGAAATCTATTGATTAGTGTAAGGGAACAGGATCAAAAGAAAATCCAGCCAATTGCTGAAAAGGCTCATGCTTTAGGATTCAATATATATGCTACAAAAGGTACAGCTAATTCAATATTCAATGTTCCTATTACAAGAATCAAGAAAGTGTCTCAAGGACATCCTAACATCAAGGAAGCTATTTTAAATGGAGAGATTGATATGATCATCAACACTCCTCATGGTGAACAGGCTTCTAAAGATGGTTATACCATTAGACGTTTGGCTGTAGAGCTTGGAATTCCTTATGTGACTACTTTAGCAGGGGCAAGAGCTGCATTAAATGCAATTGAAGCTGTTAAAAATAGTGATTTAAAGGTTAAATCATTAAATGATCATATAGCAAACATTTAGATTTTTTATAAATTCTTTTAGATTTTTAGAGATTTTTATAATCTCTAATTTTATTATTATATTTATTATTAAGGAGATTTGGGTGGTGTAATTATGCCTTTTAAAATTGACAGTGCAATAATGAAATTAGATGCTGAATCTGGCAAATACGATTTAGTTGATCCGGAAGGAAAATTCAATAAGAAAGATGCTTTAATGGTGGTTGAAAGTGATGACTTCATTACTATGCAATTGGTAATCAATGCAATCATTAGAAACGATTTTAAAGCATGGAAAAATGTTAAGTGGGATGATGCTGATAGTCTTAAAGCCATATTGGTTAAATTAGGATACAGCAGAGACGAAATAGTTGAAATGCTTAAAGAGTTTTAAGCATTCCTTTTCTTTTTTTTAATTATTTTTCAATAATTTTTTATAAGTTTTATTTTTTAATTTATTTTAATTATTAATTTATTTAAATTATAAATTATAAAATTATTTAATTACAATATTTAATAATTTTAAATAAAACTATTTTATTATTATTGTCACTAAAATAAAAAGAATTTACAAAAAGAATT
>JAFRCZ010000188.1 GCA_017404125.1 Methanobrevibacter sp. | reverse complement strand
TGAAGGCAAGAGGCTATAATGCTACAGAGAGAACAAGTTATTTATCCTACAAGTTTGGACGTGCAGATTATGCATTCATAGCTTTAATAATAGTTACTGTAGGAATAATCATTATAGGTCTCCTTAAAGGAGTTGGAATGATCAACATTTATCCTTCAATTGACTTCAAATTCAGCAATTTTCCATTCAACATTTATTATTTGGCATTCATTGTATTCCTATTACCTTTGATTTACTTGGAGATTAAGGAGAGGATATTATGGCATTGATTGAATTTAAGGATTTCAGCTTTGCATACCTCAATTCAGATGGAACCGATTCTCAAGTCAAATCATTGGATAAGATTAACCTTGAAATAGATTATGGTGACTTTGTCCTATTATGTGGTCCATCAGGATGCGGTAAAACCACTTTGCTCACTAACCTTAAGAAGGAATTGATGCCTGCAGGTAGAAGAACTGGTGAAATTAAGTTCAATGGAGTGAGAATACAGGACCTTGACGAGATTTCATCTGCATGTGATATTGGTTATCTATTCCAAAATCCAGACAGTCAAATAGTTACAGATACTGTAATTCAAGAGATTGCTTTCCCATTAGAAAACATAGGCCTCCCTACAGAGGAAATCAGAAACAGAATTAGCGAGATAGTGGCTTTCTTTGGAATCAATGACATACTTCATAAGAATGTGAATGAACTCTCCGGTGGACAAAAGCAATTGGTAAACCTTTGTTCACTTCTTGTATTAAGACCACAGGTTCTCTTGCTTGATGAACCTATGTCACAGCTGGATCCAATCGCTTCCTATGAATTCCTGTCAATAGTAAGGAGATTGAATGAAGAGTTTTCAATAACAGTAATCATGAGCGAGCATAAGGCAGACAGCATCTTCCAATTCATTGACAAGGCAGTATTTTTAAAAGAAGGTAAAATTGAATTTGTTGACAATGCCCATAACATTTGTAAAGATGTAATTGATGATGAAATTTTTGAAAATTATCTCCCTGTAGTTACTAAAATATACAACTCACTTTCCGTCAAGTATCCAAGTTTAATTAAATTGAATACTCCTTTAAGCATTCGTGAAGGAAGGCGTTGTCTTAATACAATCCGTGATGATTTAATCAAAATAAGTATTGGTAATGAAAATTCTGATAATTTAGTTCATGGCAATCTACATCATACCAATAAAAAGTATCATTCTAATGAAAAATCAGGTATTTTAGACAAACTTTCATTGAACAATAGTAAAAATGCATTAATTCAAATGAAAGGAATCTACTTTGCATATGAAAAAGAGAAATTGATTTTAAAAAATGTCGATTTTGATTTGAATAAGGGAGAATTCGTTAGCCTTATTGGTGGAAATGGAGTGGGAAAATCAACATTCCTGCAGCTATTGGTTGGAATACTGAAACCAATCAAAGGTAAGGTCAAATACAAAAAAGGAATCAATTTAGCTTATGTTCATCAAAATCCTATGATTCACTTTTCCAAAGACAATGTTAAGGAGGAGTTTTTGGAATCAATCATTGAATCTAATCTGTTTAAAAAGAACAATATAAGTTTCAATAAGGAAGCGTATGACAATTTACTAAAAATGTCCAATGGGGAATTCATTGGATCCGATATCTTGAATAGCTTGGAATTTGATAGCATTGAATTCAAATTCAAGAATTTGATTGAATTCTTTGACATTTGCGATTTGATTGATAAGCATCCTTATGACTGCAGTGGAGGGGAACAGCAAAAGATAGTTATTGTGAAAGCATTGCTGCAGAATGCAGATGTATTGATATTGGATGAGCCTACAAAAGGTTTGGATCCATTGTCAAGCAAAGCTTTGGCAGATATCTTAAATTCCCTAAGAGACAATGGGTTGACAATAATCATGACAAGCCATGACTTGGATTTTGTAGCAAACAATTGCAAGCGTTGCCTGATGCTCTTTGATAAGGATATTCAAATAGATGATAATCCTAAAGTGATATTTGCTGAGAATAACTTTTATACCACATTTGTAAATAGGATGGTAAAGGATTATGTTCCAGAAATAGTGACTTTAGATGATTTGAAAGATAAATGGGATTTAGATTAATCTTTAATGTTTATATGAGTTTAATAATGTTTTAATAAAAATTTTTAATTTAAGAGTGTGTGATTATGAGTGCGATGGATCAAATGTTAACAAATATGACCACAAGTTCAAGCGGTGTAATAAATAGCCCAATATTTACGATTACAATGGTGATTTTCCTAATCCTTTTCCTTATAGGATTATTCTATGCAATATTTAAAATGTATGAAAACAAGAAGCCGCCTGTTGAATCAATAGTATTAATTGCTGTATTGACAGCTATTGCAACTGTGGGGCGTTTAATTCTTATGTCTATTCCTGCTGTAAACATGGCATCATTCATTATTATAATGGTTGGTGTTGTCTTTGGCAAGGAAGAAGGTTTCATAGTTGGAGCACTCACAGCATTCGTATCTGGTCTCTTTATGGGAATGGGATACTGGGTTCTCTTCCAGATGCTTGCATGGGGACTTATGGGAGCAAGTGCCGGATTCTTGGCTTCAAGATTTGACAATGTAGGATTTAGAATAGTCTTTGGATTAGTTTGGGGATTCCTATATGGTTGGATTACAGACATTTCTGCAATCTTCTATTCAGGAACAGCTCTTGAAATCAGTCCAATCATTGCATTATACTTAAATGGTGTTTCCTACGATTTAACCCATGGCGTAACCAATGCAGTGCTTTTAGTTGTATTGTATGATTGGTTTAAAAAGATGTTTACCAGAGCAAAAGTGAAATACTTGTCTGGCCATTCATCTCGAAGTGAAAGCATTAGTCTTAGCGACTAATCTTTTCTTTTTTCTTTTTATTTTTTTAAAGCTTATATTTTTTAAATTCAGTTTATATTTTTCACTTATTTTTAAAATCTTCACTAAATATTAACTGAAAACTAGTTTATAGTATTATTAAAACTGTATTTTAGTAATAACTTTATATATGATAAAATACATATTAATAAATAACTATTAATTAGTAAAACCTATTTAACTAAATTTTTATGAGTGAATTTAATTTTTTAGCTATAAATTGTAGTTAATTACTAATTTTAGTTGTTTTTTTTTTTTTAAAAAATTATGGAGATATATAAATGGTCGCAAAAACAGTTATGAAAACTATTATTACATTAGTAACCACTGCATTCGGTTTAGTTGCAGGTTTAGCATGGAACGATGCAATCCAAAAATTAATTGAATCTGTAATGGGTGCTGGAGACGCACTTACTGGATTATTCATTTATGCAATTGTTGTAACCATTATTGCAGTAGTTGTAACCATCCTTCTTGCTAGAGTAGCAGCAAAAATGGGTGTTGAATTAGAAGAATAAGTTTAATCTTATTCTTTTTTCTTTATTTTTCATTTCTTTTTTTAATTTTTTTAATATTTTTAAGATTCTTTTTTTTCTAAAAATAAGTTTAATGTATTTTGTTAAGATTATTTGTGTAAAGGGGTTAAAATGGCAAAATATTGTGGAAATTGTGGCAGGGAACTTCCAGATGAGGCCAGGTATTGTCCGGAATGTGGAAAAGAATTCATAGAAAGATACAAGGCAGATCACTATTCCAATGAAACACAAAAGAAGGAATTCAATGGTCCATTTGATGACTTCAACAATAGAAGTTCCAAAAATCCTTTTGAAAGCTCTTCAAAAAGCACCAATTCTCAATCGAACAACCAAAATAATGCTGAAAGCTTTCCTCTAAAGAAAGTCTGCTGTGCTGTTTTTATCTTATTGATGCTCTTTGCATTAATCGGCTATTTTGCAAGCGAAAGAAACTATTCAGATACTTATGACACTTCCATTATAGAAGACAGTGCAGACAATATTTCCGTTGACACCTATAGCAGAAATCGAAATCCTCATGAAGGCTGGGGAAGAATAGGCCTTGGCGAGCCTTACAACATGTCCATTGATGAATATGCATATATAAGTGGTCAAGGGGAAGTTCAGCTTATAGATTCAAATCATTCATATAATCTTGAATCTGAAGAGTTCAATATCACTGAATATGAAACTTATTATGTAAATGTTGATGATGAGGATTGGTATGTTTTGGACATATTTAAATGCAAATTCGATACTCCTGCTCAAAGCCAGGTTTATGCTACTGATATGGATGATGGAGATCCAATAATAATTTATGGTCCTAAAGGAGAGTATTTTGGCTATGGAATAATCATGCCAAATTCAAGCGATAATGCCACCTATAAAAATTTAGACTTTTTAGAGTCTATTTTCCATTATAAAAAGGAATAATCATTTCTTTTTTCTTATTTTTTTATTTTTTTCACTTATTTTTCATTACATTTTATGAGTTATTTTTTTAATTAGTTTTGTATTAATCTTTTTAAACTATTAAAAATATATTTATAAACTAATGATAGTATTGAACAAAAAGAAAAAGTCTTGGGAAATGTATCCTATCGGAAGCCCAAAAGGAGCTCTCAATTCAAAGCGCAAGCCGGAATTCATCGGCGTATTGAAGTTTAAGGAGAATGAAGAGGATGGCTCCATATCCATTAAGCGTTTTGTAATTAAGGATGAAAAGGAAGATAAGCTTTATCCTCCTTCAAGAGCAATTAACCTTTTGCGCTCTCAAGCTGTTTTCTTAGCAGAAAAAGACGATAAACTGGAAGCTTTCCTAAAGCAGAATAACATTAAGGTCAGATTTACAAACATTTGCCAGCATTGCAGCTATGAAGGTCAAGTGACCATAATAAATTCTGATTTTTCCTACAGGTATCATGACCAATTGATTTGCAAGACATGTGCAGAAAATACAATCAAAAGAGAGCTTGAGATTAGGGGATACGATAAAAAGGTATTTAGAAACTTCAAAAGAGTGCTTGATAAGACAGGCAGCTTAGATGATGTTTTGGAAATGCTTTCACCAAGATTTGATCCTTTAGACCATGCAGACTTGACTTTGTTTGACACCATTAAGGTTCATGATGATAAGATTCCCAAAATATCCATGAAGAGGCTTAAGATTCCTGAAGAATTCAAAAAGATCATTTTGCAAGAGAAAAACCAATATCTTCTTCCTGTTCAGTACTTGGCAATTAGAGAAGGATTATTGAAAGGAGAAAATCTGTTGGTCGTTTCCGCTACCGGTAGTGGAAAGACATTGGTAGGAGAGCTTGCAGGTGTTCCAAAGGCATTGAATGGCAAGAAATTCCTATTTTTAACACCACTTGTTGCACTTGCAAACCAAAAATACAGAGACTTCAAAAAGAGATATGAACCTTTAGGACTAAAGGTAGCCATTAAAGTAGGTATGAATCGTATTAAAGCTAAGGGGGAGCTTAAATTACCTAATTCCAATATTCAAGATGCAGATATTGTTGTCGGTACATATGAAGGAATTGACTTCTTGATTCGTTCAGGCGAAAGCGATGCATTAAAAGATTTAGGGCTTGTCTTAATAGATGAGATACACACAATATCTGATGAGGAAAGAGGTCTTAGGCTAAACGGATTAATTAAAAGAATAGAGCATATTTTCCCGGATACTCAAATTATCGGATTGTCTGCTACAATCAAAAATCCACAGGATTTGGCTAATGATTTCAACATGAAATTAGTCCAATACAAAGAGAGACCTGTTCCGTTGGAAAGGCATATTGTTTTTGTAAGGGGAGATGTTCAAAGAAGAATAATCATGAGAAAACTGGTTCAAAGGGAATTTTATTCAACTTCCACTAAGGGATTTAAGGGCCAGACATTAATATTTACAAATTCAAGAAGAAAAACCCATAAGATAGCTAATTTCCTATCTGGAAAAGGCATAAATGCTTCAGCTTACCATGCAGGTTTATCCTATTTCAAGAAGGAAAAGATTGAAAAGGACTTTTCTAAAGGTAAGATTGCAGCAGTTGTTACAACTGCAGCTCTTGCAGCAGGTGTGGATTTTCCTGCATCACAGGTAATTTTTGAATCATTGCTTATGGGTAATAAGTGGATTAGCCCAAATGAATTTTCACAGATGTTGGGAAGGGCAGGTAGGCCAACATATCATGACAGAGGAGTAATCTATCTCATTCCAGAAATAGGAAGCGAGTTTGACAATGAAAGCGAGGAGGCAGTTGCACTTGACCTTCTAGAAAGTGATGTGGAAGATATTTTCGTAGATTATACAGAGGACGGATCGCTTGAACAGATACTTGCGGATATATCATCAAAGTCCTTAAGGAAAGTGGCAGATGTAAATGAATTCTATCAAAATATTCCAGTTCCAATGGATATAAATACAGCACTTGATGAACTTGAAGACAAGGATGCTATAAGTATACATGCAGACGATACAATAGATACAACTCGTTTTGGAAGGGCAGTTGCAATGTCATTTTTATCTATTGATGATGGTGTAATCATTAAGGATTCAATCAATGATCCAAAATATTTAAGCTATTATTATAATAAGCCATTCTTCAAGACAAATTTGAAAGAGCTTAGATTATTGTCTGAAAAGATTGATGAGGATAATGAGAATGCCTTAAAGAAAAACAAGAAAATCAAGAATAGTTTGAATAATCAAGTTAAAGACAGCTCTAAGAAAGATAAGAAAGAAAAGAAGGCTCAAAAGGATAAAAAAGAAAAGGAAAATAAGGATTCCAAAAAGAATAAGACTAAAAAGGATTTTAAGAAGAATAAAAAGTCATCTAAAAGGAATAAAGATAATAAAGATCATTCTAATAAAATCAAAGAAAAACCTATTAAAACTAAAGAAAAAGAAGAAAAAAGAGATGAAAATTCTGGAATTAAGTTTATTGTTGAAGAGGAGATTGAAGATAAACCTCCTAAAAAAGAGACTAATAGGGAATCCAAAACCAGTAAGTATATAGACAATATTGCTGACTATTTCGAAGGATTGAATCAATCTAAGGATTATAAGTCTTCTAAAGAGAATAATTCAAATAATCAAAAGAATGATTACAAGTCTTCAAAAAATGACAAATCAAAAGAAAATAAGGATGATGTAATTTATAATAAGAAAACAAGCAAAAAGTCAAAAAATAAAAATAAAAACAATAATTCTGCAATAGTTAAGCAAATCAAATTTAAAGAGAACATTTTTGCGGATATTCATGAAAAGATGACTAAAGATGAAGTCAATTCTAATGATTTGCTCAAAGTCCAGTCAATAGCATTGGATTTGGAATTATTTGAGAATGCTTACCTTGCTCCTGTTGTTCACAAACAGATCATAAGCGCTTTGAAAATGAATTTCTCCACAAGGCTGTTTTCAGAATCTACAATGGATATTATCTCATCTGGTGAAGCCATTTCAAAGATTGACAAGAAATTCCAGGATGCATTATTGAAGATTCAAATAGACTTCTTAAGATGTGACTGCTATGAAAGGCCATTCTGTGAATGCCTGCAAAGGGGAATTTCATATTACATAGTCAATCAAAGGTTGAATGGAAAGGATCCTATTGACATTTCCAATTCATTGCTTAAGGAATATCAAATCCAAACTTATCCTGGAGACATATTCTCATGGCTAGATTCCTATGTAAGGAATTTGGATGCGATAAGAAGAATCGCTAAGGCATTTGGTAAAAAGGAGATAGTGGAAGTCTCAGAAAAATTAATGAAAATAGTCGAATCAGGTAAATAAAAAGAGTAAAACCAGTAAAATCAGTAAAAGAGTAAATGAGTAAAAAAGTAAAAAAAATCAAAAATAGTAAAAAGAATGGATTTATTAAAGAAATCTTTAATTATCCATTGCTTATAAAGAATCTTAAAAGTCTTGCAAGCAAGTCTGGATTGTCATCAGAGCTTGAACTTGAGTAATAGCTTGAATCAGAATTGTCTGAATTGACTATCTTATCCATGGCCT
>JAFRCZ010000187.1 GCA_017404125.1 Methanobrevibacter sp. | reverse complement strand
GTTAAAGGTAAATATCCTTCCATAATATGCATAAATTTTTTCCTCCTATGTTTAATCAAATTATTTGATTATCGTCTCAATTAAAACTAAAATATATTGAAGTTTTATTAAAGTTTTATTGATATAATTATTTTTATGTCTCATTATATATAAATTTAATTTAATTAAGTATTACTAATTTTATATTTTCATATATTTTAAGGAAAAAATTCAATGATATTAAGGACATTTAATCAAAATTTATCAACATCATTTTTGTGGTATTTCCAAGTTTTTCTTTGTAAATTTTTCTTTTTTTAAGTTTGGTTTTTTGTCTTTTCGATTTTCTTTTCTATTTTATTTTTTAAATCATTATTACTTTTTTCATTATTTTTTTTTTAAGTATGATATGTTTCACAGTTCTGTCTATTTAGCATATGTTTGTGAGAATGCATGTGTTTGATTCCATTTTCTGTTTCGATTTCATCAAGTATTTCGATTCCATCGTGAGAATGGCTATGTTCTCCATCATTGTGGAAATGATAATGGCTGTGCTCAACATTTTCTGAATCAATCTTTTTAATTGAATCATCGAAATGTCTGTCATAAAGCAATGCTGCATTCAAGACTACAAGACATGATCTTGCATTATGCACGATAGCTCCAGTTACAGGATTCAGCCATCCTAAAACGGAACAGACAATTGCTGCTGCATTGATTGCCATGGAAATTGCAATATTTGCCCTAATTGTAAACAATGTGGAATTGGATAGTTTCTTAAGATATGGGATTTTTCCAATGTCATCACCTAAAAGCGCAATGTCTGCCGCTTCAATGGCTACATCACTTCCAACAGATCCCATTGCAACACTTACATCAGCAGTTTTAAGTGCTGGGGCGTCGTTTACTCCATCACCAATCATACATACTTTCTTTCCTTCCCCTTTAAGCTTTTCAATCCATGAAAGCTTTTCTTCAGGAAGCAGATTTCCATAAACCTTGCCTATTCCAACTTGGCTTGCAAAGTAATTTGCAGTTTCAGTATTATCTCCTGTGAGCAATATGGTTTCAGTGTCCAAATCATGCAAGCTTTGAATCATCCTTGCAGAATCTTCACGAATCACATCAGACAATCCAATGAATCCTGCAACTTCATCATTTAGTGCAACGATGATTGAAGCTTTTCCTTCGCTTCTTAATTTGTCTAGATAGCTTTCATCAATATCAATATTGTTTTCAGCTAAAAATTTAGCGTTTCCGGCATAGACGGAACCATATGAATTTTTGCAGCTGACACCTTTTCCAGGATACATTTTAAAGTCTTTTGGATTTTCAATGTCAATTTCCACTTCTTTAGCTTTTTCCACTATGGCTTTAGCCAACGGGTGTTCACTTAAAAGTTCACAGGATGCTACGATTTTCAATAAATCAGTTTCGCTTAAGTCTTCATTAGCAGGAATAATGTCTGATACCTGTAGATTACCATAGGTTAAGGTTCCGGTTTTATCGAATACCAAAGTATTGAGTCCACCTAATGTTTCCAATGCCTCACCTGATTTGATTAAAACACCATATTTGGTAGCTTGACCAATAGCTGCCATGATTGCTGTTGGGGTTGCTAAAATCAATGCACATGGGCAGAATACCACTAAAACGGTCACTCCTCTTTCAATGTTTCCGGTAATGAGCCATGCTGCAATAGCTATTGCAAGTGCAATTGGAACTAGCCATGTTGCCCATTTGTCTGCAATCCTTTGTGTTGGAGCCTGTTTTTCATCCGCTGCCTTAACAAGATCAATCAATTTTTGAAGTGAGGAGTTTTCACCTAAACTGGTTGCCTTGATGTCAATGGCACCATACATGTTCATGGTTCCACAGAATACCTCATCACCTACTTCCTTATCAATAGGCAGTGATTCCCCAGTCATGATTGATTGGTCAAGAGAACTTGTACCCTTTATGATTTCACCGTCAACAGGAACGCTTTCACCAGGCAAGATTCTTAATATGTCTCCGATTTTAATTTCATCTACGGATATCATTTCCTCTTTGCCATCAATAATTCTTCTACCTGTTTGAGGAGTCAAGTTTATAAGGTTTCTTAAACCTTTTTTAGCCCTCTCTACAGTCCAGTCTTCAAGAAGCGCCCCTAAAGCCATGATCCATGCAACTTCTCCTGCTGCAAATATCTCTCCTATCAAAAGTGATGCAACCATTGCTATTGCAATCAAGAGTGCAGATGAGATCCATTTTTCACGGATTAAACGTGTCATAGCTAAAAGCAGCATTGGAATTCCACTGATGATTACCGCTCCCCATGCAGGGTTTAAGTAAATTGGAGTGTCTATTCCAAATATCATAAAAATAATCGCAATTAGAAGAAATATTCCTGAAATGATGGTCATTTTTAGTCCAAACAGGAAATCAGTTATTTCATCTATCATATAAATCACCTAATTCGAATATTAGCAATATTTTTTTTATAAATGCTCTAAAAGTATTACTTTTTTTAAGTTTTTTTATATACTTAGTATTGCTCAAAAATTTTTTAATGGAGGGGCCATTTGCTTTCAAATTAATAAAAAACAGCTAAATATTAAAATATTGCTTTTTTTTTAATAGAAATCCTAAATGGGAATTTTATGCATATTATGTTTAAAAATTCTTAAGTCACGAAAAATGAAGCTTTTTATT
>JAFRCZ010000186.1 GCA_017404125.1 Methanobrevibacter sp. | reverse complement strand
TACGAATTTTGAATTTTATTGAATTGGTGGTTCTATTGGATTTTAAGAAAGTTAAGCATATGGTTGAAGAATATTTCAATGGCCAATATGAAGTTTTAAAGTTTTTAGGTGAGGGATCCTTTGCTCAAGTTTTCCTTGTTAAACAGACTTTCTTAAATGATAAAAGAGCTATGAAAATAATCAAAGAACCACTGGAAAATACTAAAAATATTGACTCTGTCTTTCACGAAGTGAGAATAGCTACTCAGCTTCGCCATAAAAATATATTGGATATATATGACGCAGGACTTATCCATGATTTTGCTTATTTTGTACTTGAATATGTTTCAGGTGGAGACTTGGAGGATTACAGAAATTCCTATATGAAATCAAATAAGCCAATTCCACTTCATATTATTTTGGACATTATAGAACAGATATTGCTTGGATTGAATACCCTTCACTCCTCCAATCCAATTATAATTCATAGGGACCTGAAGACAAAAAACATTCTTATGAATTATTCAGATGATGAAGAGATCATTGTGAAGATTTCAGATTTTGGATTTGCAAGGGAATTGAGTTCAAATCCCGATGATTATGATATTGGGGGAACAAAGCCTTATATGGCTCCTGAATGTTTTAGCAATGTTTTTTCAACTGAAACCGATACCTATGCAGTTGGAGTTATATTCTATTTGCTTTTAACCGGTGAGCTTCCATATGAAATTGAAGATTTTGCTTTAGATGACATTGTATGTGGAAAGCCATGGGAACAGGAATTGAAATCAGTTAGGTCATTTAATGAAATCATTCCAGATTATATAGAAAATATTGCATTGAAATCTATATCTATTGAACCAGAGAATAGGTATAAAGATGCAAAAGAGTTCTTGGATGATTTGAATTTAGCTATTGATAGGTTTAAAGACTCTGATTATTATAAGGAAAGTCTAAAGGCATTGGAGGATGAAAATTATTTAAATAAAGAGGGTAATTTAATTAATGACAATAGCAATCATGAATTTACAGAAGCTGACTTTAAGAATTACCCAATAAATGAAAACATTAGGGAAGCCTTTAGATTGGCTAAAATGGAAGACCGATTGGATGAAGCCATTTCCATACTTGAGAAGGAAGTTCTAAGGGATTATGAAATCAGAAAGTATTATGGAAAGGTTCTTAGATTATGGAAAGGCAAATATCCTGATGCAAAATTGATTTCAGAAGCCTTTACAGTTACACTTAAAGGAAAAAATTACAAATTGGCTATTAATCTACTTAAAGAGGCTTTTGCATATAATCCAATATTAAAGGAATCTTACGGTCATTTCATTGATTTATGGAGCATCTTTATAGATTTGGGAAAAGATAAGGATTTGAAAATGGCTATTGATTCATTGGAAAATCTTATGAATGAAAATGATATGATAAATGATATCTATAAGGATTCAATAAATATTTTAAGGGGCTGTGATGAAGAGGATATTCTCACTCAAACCCTAAGTTTAGCAGAAAAGGGCGAATTGGTAGAAGCTTCAAAATCATTGGAGTTTTTAGTTGTTTATGATGAGAATATTAGAGAGGATTACGCTTATAAATTATCTTTATATAAACAGGACTTGAGGATGTAGCAATAATAAGATTGACATATGTGTAACTAATATTTGAATGCTGATTATGTTTTAAGAGTGATTTTTATGGATGAGGAAATAAGGAGAAATACAATTGATTTTGGAATTGATTTGGGAACAAGCGATTCTGTAATCGCTTGTTTTAATGGTCAAGAGTCAAGAATAATCAAAAATCACTTGACTGGCCAAGATCATACTCCTTCTGCTGTTTACATAGATGATTCAGGAGAAATCCATATTGGAAAGGTCGCAAAGGATGCAGTAATCAACAATCCTTCTAATGCTGTAAGCGAGTTTAAGCTGAATATGGGCTTTCCAATTCCATTTCATTTTGAAGATTCAAATAGAAGGATGTTCCCTGAGCAATTGTCTTCAGAACTATTAAAGGATTTAAAAAGATCAATATATGAAGATTCAGGTAAGAACATTGAAGAAATCGTTATAACTGTTCCAGCAAATTCAAATCCATTGAAAACCAAAGCGACTAAAGAAGCAGCAGAACTTGCAGGCTTTAAATCAGTTTACCTTATTTTAGAACCTGTTGCAGCAGCTATTGCCTATGGACTTAAATCAAATCAAAAGGATGATGGAATCTGGATGATCTATGATTTGGGAGGAGGCACATTTGATGTCTCTTTAGTCAAATCCAATGGAGATGAAATAGAAAAGCTGGCAACTAGCGGTGAAGATAATTTGGGTGGAAAGCTATTTGATTGGAAGATTGTTGATGATTATTTCACACCTCAAATTAAAGAGGATTTGAATTTAAATGATTTCAGCAGAGACAATCCTAAGTATCTTAAAGTATTTTCACTCCTTAAGAATGAAGCTGAAAAAGCCAAAATTGCATTATCTGATTCCAATAATGAAATAAATGAGTATAATGGAGAGATAGATGACCTCTTTGGTTCAGATTTCGATTCAAGATTCTATGATTTCAAGTATGCGTTGACTAAAGATGATTTGAAAAATGTCATGAAGCCTTTCCTGAAAACCACTTTTAACCATTGCCATGAAATATTGGATGAAAGGAATCTATCTATAGAAGAGGTGGAAAAGATCATTCTGGTAGGAGGTTCAACATTAAGCTCAATCATTAGGGAAAGCATAGAATCAGAATTCAACAGACCTTTGGAATATAGCATAAACCCATTGACAGTAGTTGCAGAAGGGGCTTCAATATATGCAGGAACAATAGAAAAGCAATTCATAGAGCCTCAAGAGCATAAATTTGCATTGATATTGGAATACGAAAATATTGGATTCAAAGATAATATTAACGTTAAGGGAAAAGTCTTTAGCTTAGAGAGCAAGTTTTCATTTTTGGATTATTCCATCCAAGTGATAAATACTAAAGATAATGCTATTGTTTTAAAAGAAGATTTGGATATGGGTGGTGACTTTAAATTTGATTTAGAAGCTTCAGATGATTATAATGAATTCTTAATCAATATTTATGATGATAATGATGATCCAGTGGAAATTGATGAAAACTCTACAAATTCAATAAATTACAAAAAAGCAATCAATCCTGGAAGCAATATACTTTCATCTTCAATTAGTCTGTATATAGATGAAGGCTCTTCTTTAGCTTTAAAGAATCTTGAGGGCATTGATTTTGATTCCAGCAAAAATTATGTGAAGGAATATTCAAGAAAATTCAATTCTTCACATATCATTGCATCAAAAGGCGAAAAGCTTCCAATCGATAAAAAAGAACTCCTTTATACAGCTGAACCAATCAAAAAAGGAGAAGGGGATAGCTTTATTAAATTGTCATTTTATTCTGGGGAATTGATTTTGGCTAATTACAATACCCTTTTAGGTGAAATAGTGATTGATGGAAATGACCTTATAGATGATTTGCCTAAAGGCTCTGAAATAGAATTGAATGTCAGTATAGATGAGTCCAATTTGATTGCCTTTGAAGTTTTTATCCCTTATTTGAGACAAAGCTTCAATAATTCATTTAGCTTTAGCAATTATAGAAATTATAATAGTTTCCTTGATAATTATGATAATCTAAAATCAAAATATGATGAAATCATTGAAAGATTTAATGGAATAAGAGATTTTGCATTGAATGAAGATAATGGTCTCTATAAAGAAAAAGGTATTTTAGATAGGGTTTATGAGAATATTGAAGAGATTGAAGAAAAGGAAATCATTAGTTATCTAACCATTTTAATAGATATGGCTAAGTATGATAAGATAGCTATTTATCCATCTTTAGAATATTTGAACTATTTGGATGATGTTTTAGATGAATGCAGATTCTTTTTAAATCTTGCTGATATTGATATTGATTTTTAAATTGATTATTCCAGGATATTTTTCCTTATAAACATCATTTTTTTTAATTTTTTTAATCTTCTTTACTTTTTTTTACTTTTTTTACAATAAATTTTTTACTTTATTCCATTTATATTGGATAAGTGTATCTTATGCTCCTCACACCATTCCTCAAGCTCGGGAAAAACCTTTTTAATAAGATAATCCCTTTCTGCATGCATGTCTATAAAACTGCTGCTGATAAAAATAGTTGCATATTTCCATTCCATCAAGTTCACCTATAAAAGAATCTTATATGTTTAATACTCTAATTTAAATAATTATTAAATTTTTTTATATTTTTTTAAATATTAAATTTTTTTATATATTTTTTTTTGTATTTATTTTATATTTTTTTTTTATCCTTTTTATT
>JAFRCZ010000185.1 GCA_017404125.1 Methanobrevibacter sp. | reverse complement strand
TTTAAAAATATATTCGCTGTGTTCCTTTTGAATATACATCATTGTTTCTGTTTCAGATAAGTTTTCCAATATTTCATAAGGCATTATTCCCTTTTGAATATCTTCAATAACTATTTTTAATCCGGTTCTAATGCCAATATCCAAGCCCATATCTATCATGAATTCAAAATAGTCCCCTATTATCTTTTTTATTTTATGCTTTCCTGTTTTTTCCTTGAAAAATCGGGATCTAATTACAGGCTTTAAATTTTCGCTTTCAATTTTGATTTTTTTATGACAGGTGAATTTAGCTTTCTTTCTATCTATTTCAAATTCATCTAGAAATTCTTCAAAAAGTAGTTTTATCAATTCTTTATGGTTATCATCAATAATTTTAGAAATATATGCTACAGCAGATATTTCAACTTCAAGTTCAGCGGGTTCATCGTTTCTTGATACTCTGAGTCTTTCTATTCCATTTTCATTGATTTTTTCTGCATCAGATTTTGTCTCGTCAAATGGAGGATAATATCTTCCATATTCTTTCAGATCCATATCAAATATCTCTCTTTTGCTTATAGGAAATTCCAATATCTTTTTTATCATGTGGGTTTTGCCAAAGCCAATGCCTAAAAGAATTCCCTCTTTAATGATTTTTTCATAGAAATTATCTATAAGCTTAAAGGAATCCACATCTTTATTTAAAAGATTTACGCTATCTAGAATCACTATTAAATCGTTATTTATATTTGGATACAAAAGACATTTTACATCAATGCCACAATGCTTCGCTATTAGGATAATATTTTCCGTTTCCTGTTTTTTATACTCTTGAAAAATTTCATCAATCATATATTTCACCTTAATTATGCTTAATATTCTTTATTTTTTTATTTATCTTAATTATATAAATTATTTTCGTTTATAAAAAGTTTTTAGAATATTATAGCAAGATTAAATCAATTTTACAACTTTGTTTTAATATTGATGTCATTTCGTAATTTTTTTAAGAAAAATGAAACTTTTAAAGTCTTTTTATATGGTGTTGTTTTGAAAAATAAGTTAGAGAAATAGTTATAAAAATTAATTTCTAAAAAAAAGCTTTTGTTGAAAAAATTGATTTTTTTTAAAATTTTTATAAAAAAAGTAAATAGCCGTCTTGATATCTATATAAGGAATAATTTATTTTTAAAAAATAATATTTGATTTAAGATAATGGATTATATGCTCAATTAAATTAATATATTTATTAATAAATATATGAAATATCAAACGTATTTTCGTTTAAATTAATTGAATTTCTTCAGTGTTTTTTGCTTTTGTGATATTATGTTTTTAATTATATGGGGGATGTTTTTTATATTATGTTTTTATTCTCTATGCAATCCACAGCCAATGCATTCATGAATTGGATTTCCATATTCATCAACTTGATTGCAGTCTGCCTCTACTTGAAGTTGATCTGGCCTTGGATTCTTTTCCTGAACAATAATTGAAAATGAGGAATAGCTTTGCTTATCAATTACCGGTGAGATTCCTCTGAAAATGCATTCAAAGTCTCCTGTATTTGCTATATTGAATTGAATGTCTTCACCTAAATTAAACTCTTCAAAGTATTTGACGGTTTTAGTAGACTCTTCAACAGGAACAATAATATTGATAATCATTGATTGGTCCTTTTCGTATATCTTTACGCCATTCAGATTTATTGACAATTCCTTAACCCTTGGACGTTTAATATTTCCATATTGTTTTTTAAAGATAACATAATTATTCTCATCCATAATATCACTCAGTTTTCATAATAATTATTTATATTGATTTCATAATCTGCATTTCATGAAATAATCTTATAGTTACTTATATAAATTTTAATTAATATATAGTTATAAGGAATTAAAGATATGATGAATTAAACAATTATTAGTTAATTAATTCAAGTTTTAAAGAATTAAAAGCCATTTAAGATTTTTTGTGATAATATGAATGATAATAGTATAAACTCTCAGGGAGTAGATTCCATATTAGGGGATCCTAAGAAAGCCTTATGGAAGATGTCTATTCCACTTATCATTTCATTGATTATCACAAGTCTTTACAGCGTAATCGATGCTATTTGGGTGGCTGGATTAGGTGCAGATGCTTTAGCAGGTGTAGGTTTTGTAAGCCCTATTTTCATTGCACTCATGGGAATTGGAAATGGGTTAGGTGCAGGTTCCGCTTCAGCTTTATCCAAATATATTGGAGAAGGCAACAAGAAAAAGGCAGATAATGGTGCCATTCATACAATTTTTATTACAGTAATCGTTTCCATCATAACTACAATCCTATTATTAATATTTCTAAATGACATTCTTTTGGCAATGGGTGCAGGAATCACAATTGATTATGCAATGGATTATGGGATCATTCTTGTCATAGGCTCAATTCTTGTTATTTTATCAAATGCTTTATATGGTGTCTTAAGGGGAGAAGGAGATGCAAATCGAACAATGTATGCAATGCTTTTCTCTTCAATCCTAAACATGATTCTTGATCCAATCCTTATTTATGGATTGAATTTGGGCGTTAGGGGTGCAGCTATTGCAAGCTTGATTTCCCTATTATGTGTAAATCTGATTTTGTTCTACTGGTTCTATATTAGGAAAGACACTTATCTAAAACCATTTTTAACTAATTATAAATTCAACAAAGGCATAACTATTGATATTTTAAAAGTGGGGTTGCCTGCAAGCTTGGAACTCATAAACAATGCATTGTTTGCAGCATTGTTCTCTCTTCTGCTTGTTGTTGTGGCATCAACTGATGCTGTAGCAGTTTATTCAACTGGATGGAGAGTTGTTACAATTGCAACCACCCCTATTATTGCTGTAGCCACTGCATTGATATCTGTTGTAGGGGCTAACTATGGTGCAAGGAAGTATGAAGAGATTTTAGTTGCTCATAGATATTCAATGAAAATAGGCATTTTATTTGGTTTCATTGCAGCTATCGTTGTTTATATTTTCGCTCCTCATATTGTTTCAGCATTTGCATATGCTGGCACAAGTACTAGATTAAGCCCACAGCTTATTGCATTCCTATCTGTTATCATAATCTATTTCCCTACAATGGGCTATGGATGCACATCCACATTCGTTTTTCAGGGAACAGGAAATGGCGTAACTGCAATGTTCCAGACAATCTTAAGGGAAACTGTATTCACTCTTGCTTTTGCTATCCTTTTAGCTATTGTATTAGGTTATGGAGAATATGGCGCATGGTGGGGAATCATTCTTGGAGAGCTTGTTGTAAATACAATAACTATGATTTGGGCTGATTTGCACATAAAAAGGTTGATAAGGTCTAATAATTAAAAAATAGTCTCATATTTTTTTAATGGGATGTATTTTGATTCAAATTATCTAAAACATCACCGATATTTTCATTAAATGGAACATATCTCTCTTTAACTTCTGGAGATATGTATTTGTCCAATTCATCTTCTCCCACTAGATAATAGTTTCCATTGTATTTGACAGTCAATTCCAGATGGCTTCTATTGAATCTGGAAAGATATACATTTTCATAGGATTTCACCAATTCATCAAATGGGAAGCGGATTATTATTGGTGTGTTAAATCCAATTCCAAACTCTAATAGAAGAACTTTTCCATTCAATGCCTTTTTTATAAACTCAGTATATCTCTTGTTTTGTTCATGCCATTTCGCATCTTCAACAAAATAGCTGTCCTTTCGTAGGTTCAAATCCATTTCTTCCCCACATACTGGGCATTTTGGAACAAGTTCACTTGGAACTTTCAAGTCTTCATCTGTCTTTTCAATCATTTCCAATATCAATTTCCTGTTATCATACAGCTTATTGTGACAGGCTTTTGAGCATTGCAATTTGGCATAAGACCCTTGAGTCCTGAAGAATCTGTTCTCATCAAATCCAGACTTTAGGAACTGATCATCAACATTTGTTGTAATGATAAAATACTCCTTATCCTTTACAAGTTCATGAAGTTTCCTGTAAGTTTCTGTCCCTTCCATTCCTATATTGTTGGTATAAGCATGCTTTGCAAAATATGCCCATTTCTCTTCGCTTGTCTTATATGGGTAAAACATTGGAGAGTACATGTCTTCGAATCCGTATTTTTCTATAAATTCTGGGAAGTTCTCTTTAAATCTCTCTCCTCCATATTCAAGTCCCGCTGAAGCGGATAGTCCAGCTCCCGCTCCGATTATTATATAATCTGCATCATCAATAAGGTCTTTCAATTTTTCTACTCTTTCGCCATATTCTTCCATTGTTCATCCCCTCTTTTTTGTTTTCATATTTTTCCTAAATACTTCCTATATATTTCAGTTGCATTATCTGAGAAACTATTGAAAATCACTTTTTCAATATTTGTGTCCTTATGGCTTTTTAAGTAATCCTTAACAGCTTTTATCGCAATTTTACAGGCTTCCTCTTTTGGAAAATTAAAGACTCCAGTTGAAATGGAACAAAATGCAATGGATTTCAAGCCATTTTCATCAGCAAGTTCTAAACATGACTCATAGCAGTCTCTTAGCCCTTTTATTTCCATATCATTTGGTTTTGAACCATATGGGATTGCAGGGCCTACAGTATGCAGGACATATTTGGAAGGCAAATTATATGCAGATGTTATCTTTGCTTTTCCGATTTCCTCCTCATGGCCTTGCTTTTCCATGATTTCATGACAATCCATTCTTAACTGGAACCCTGCTGCAGAATGGATTTGGTTGTCAATGCAATTGTGCAATGGGATAAAGCAGCCCAGCATTTGACTATTTGCAGCATTGACTATTCCATCAACTTCTAAGCAAGTTATGTCTCCTTGCCATAATGCAAGTTTTGAACCAAGGTCAGAGGGGTCATCGCTAATTGCCTTTATTTCATCAGCAGAAACTATATCCTTGCTTTCAGTTTCTTCACTAAGAATCTTATCTTGCAGCAAATAGAATTCCTCGCTTAATTGAACAGGAGATTGAATATTCATCAAGGCTCTAAGCAATTTTCTTTTTTCATCATAATCATTTGGAATTTCGATATTTCCATCTATAGATTCATTTACAGAAATCAATTCCTCTATCAAAAGGTTTATTTCATTGTCTTTATTCATTTTTAACCTCATTATTTAATTTCAGTATTTTCACTTGTTCTTTTATTTTTTCTTCTTATAATTAATTAACGCCTGTTATATATAAAACTTTTTTGTAACCTGAGGGTTACTAATCGTAATTTCTTAATTAAGGTTCTGGCCAAATTTAGTTTCTAATTAAAATTTAGTCACAATCAAAATATTGCTTTCAAACCCTTAATTTAGTTAATAATTAAATATGGGGGCTAATCATAAATTGTTTATATTTCATTAAATAAAACTTAAATCAATTAGCATTAAGGGTTGTTTTAAAATGGAATTTAATATAGTTAAAGAATTAAACGGACAATTTGATCCTATTGTCTTAATCAAAACAGATGAAAAGCCAGATGATGCTTTGGCTCCTAAGGCAGGCAGAGGGGGTTGTGTAATGTCTCTTGTTGCACAAACCATTGCAAAAAGGAAAACAACTGCTTTTGGTCGTGAAAACATTACCTGTGGAGGTGTTTCAGCAGGTTTCGGTTGGGGCACTGGATTCAAGACAGATGCAGACAGGGAGTTTCAAGCAACTTTCCTATCCTTAGGGCTTGAATCTGCAAGAGATAAGGATGCTTTTCTTGAAAGGCTAAGCCATTTGCCAAAGCCTACTCAAGAGATGTTCATGAAGGGCGAGAGAATCTTCTGTGATTTCGACACTGCTTATGAAAACATAAAGAACAGACCTCTATATGATGAAGGAGAATATGTTGTTTTCAAGCCAATAGAATCTCTTGAGGAGGGAGAAACTCCTGATGTTGTGATTTTCACACTGAATACAATGGAATTATCTGCTGTTTTGCAATTGAACGGTTCATTTAGAGCAAATAATACTCATATTATGACACCACAGGCATCTGCATGCCAAGCTATTGGTACTATAACATTCCAGCAGGCTGAAAGTGAGGATCCTGTTCCTGTCTTAAGCCCTCTTGACTTTGCAGCAAGGGCACATATGAGAAGATTGATTCCGGATGAATACATGAATTTATCAATGCCTTGGGAATTGTTCTTAAAATTAGAGGAGCTTAGTAAAAACAGTGTTCTCCAAACTCATTTCTGGGAGGATTTTGGAAATAAATAGTATAATTGTTACTCAATTAAAGGATTAATCAGATGTTTTTTAAGAGGTAATAGCATTTAATTTTTTAAAGGTAATTAAAAATAAAGGATAATTAAAAAAAGTGAAAATAAATAAGTGTTAACTTATTTATATTTCATAGGTTTTTGGAGGCTCTCCAGAGAAGTCTGCAATTGTAGCTTTTCCTTCTGCAATGGTGAATACTTCAAAAGTTGGATTGTCTCCAGATTCGTATAATGCCTTTACAAGCTCATTTGCATCGATTACTTTTTGCTTGATTTCCAAATCATCAATGAATTCAACTTTTCCAGCAATTCTGATCCATTGGAATTCTGGAGTAGCTGCAGTCATTTCAAAGTTAGGGTTTGCATCTAATTCTTTGTACATTGGTTTTTGATTGCTTGTACAGAAATAAGGTTTGTTATCTTCTGCAAAGTAGAATAGGATAGGTCTTACTTTTGCATTTACGTCAAGTCCAGTAGTTGCTAAGTATTGTTGTGTGTTTTCAGTTAAGAATTTAATTACTTCTTCCATTTTTTCATCTCCTAATTGTTTTTATTTTTCACGTTTTCGTTTCAACGCTAATTATAGATTGTTTTAAGGCCAATATAAAGGTTTTGTAACTAAAAAGTAACTATTTAGGCTTTAGTTACCTTTTAGTAACTTATATGGGCTTAGTTACTTTTTGGTAACTAAATAATTATATAAAATAATTTCTAAAAATAATGATAGTAAAAAATAAATTTTAATTTTTTTCGAGAATTATATAAAGTTTTTTTAATTCAATTATTAAGGTGATACTATGGCTAAATTGGAAGGAAACATATGTCCTGTGGATCAGTCTTTAAAATTATTCAGCAAAAAATGGCATATTCAAATTATCAGAGATTTGTTCTTTGGCAAAAACAGATTTAAGGATTTTAAGGAAGACAAGCCAGATTTGAGTAATAAGGTTTTAACAGATTGCTTGAAGGATTTGGAATCTAATGGTTTGATTGGAAAAAAGACTTTTGAAGACAATTCTAAAGTAACTGAATATTTCCTGACTGATGAAGGAAAAAGAATGAATAGAATCATTTATGAACTGGCTA
>JAFRCZ010000184.1 GCA_017404125.1 Methanobrevibacter sp. | reverse complement strand
ATTAACTATTTTTCCACTTAAAGAGTTAAGCTGGTTGCATCATAAACATTGTCTAATTGTTTAATCTGTTCAACTGCTTCTTTAGTAGCAGGTTCATCCAAAGTAAGAATCATAATAGCTTCTCCACCGGAGGAGTCTCTTCCCACTTGCATGATACCGATGTTAATGTTCTGTTCACCAAACTTGGTACCGATTGCACCAATGCTTCCAGGAATATCCTTATATTTTGCAATGAACATGTTTCCTTCAGGTTTTACATCTACCCAATATCCATTTACCTTAATGATTTTAGGTTCGTGCAAGTAAGTACCGTCTGCAGACATTTCGCCAGCTTTGGTTTTAGCAGCAACCTTAATCATGGTTTCGTAACCTTCGCTGTCATCACTTACAGCTTCGGTAATGCTGATTCCTCTGGATTTTGCTACAGTGGTGGCGTTTACAGCGTTAACTGCAGTTTCAGTAATTGGGTTTAAGATACCTTGCAAGATGGTTCTTGTGAATAATTCTCTGTTTGGAAGTTTTGCAATTTCCCCTTTGTAGGTAATTTCCAATTTATTGATTGGGCTGCTTACAGATTGGGAAATGAAGCTTCCTAATTTTTCACAAAGCTCTAAGTAATTATTGGTTTCTTCGAATTCACTGTTGTTCATGCGAGGCATGTTGATGATGTTTTTAGGCATTTCCCCTTTGAATAAGGTAATAACTTCATTTGCCACGATGATAGCCGCATCCCTTTGAGCTTCTTTAGTGGATGCTGCAATGTGAGGAGTACAGACAATATTGTCCAATTCAAATAATTTATTGTCTTTTGCAGGCTCTTCTTCGTATACATCGAGACCTGCTCCAAGGATTTCTCCATTTTTAAGCGCTTCGTATAAAGCGTCTTCATCAATGACTCCACCACGTGCACAGTTGAAGATAAGTGCAGTGTCTTTCATCAATTTGAATTGTTCGGTTGAAATTGAGTGTTCAGTTTCAGGAGTGAGTGGAACGTGAATGGTAATTACATCTGCTCTGGTCAAAACGTCTTCAATGTCTTCGTATAATTCCACACCCATATTTTTAGCTACTTCAGGAGGTAAATATGGGTCGTATGCAATTGCATCCATTTCAAATGCCTTGCATCTGTTTACCACTTGGGATCCAATTCTTCCCATACCGATTACACCAAGGGTCTTGTTTCTAAGTTCCATACCCATAAATGCTTTTTTCTCCCATTTTCCTTCTTTAGTGGATTTGTCAGCAATAGCTATTTTACGGATAGTGCTTAAGATGAGTCCCATTGTGTGTTCTGCTACAGTGATTGAAGTGGATTCAGGTGCATTAACTACCATAATACCTTTTTTGGTAGCTGCATTTACATCTACATTGTCCACTCCTACACCTGCTCTTGCAATGATTTTAAGATTATCTGCCTTTTCAATTACTTCAGCAGGCAATTTGGTTCTGCTTCTGATGAGAATTGCATCATATTCACCAATGGTTTCGAGTAATTCTTCAGGGGTTATGCTTGTATCAACTACAACTTCACAAACTTCTTTTAAGTTTTCAATACCTTTTTCATTTATTGCATCTGCGACTAATGCTTTCATTATTTCACCATACTTTCTTTGAAATAAATTTTTATAAGTTTTAAAATTTTATAAATTTTTTAAAATTAATGATAAATTACCTAATGAAATTTAGATTAGACTAATGAAATCTAGATTAGATAGTTTATAATATTATTATCTATTGTTGACATTATATTTAAATAGTTTGTAAAATTCCATTTTCCTATGAACATTTTTTATTTAATAAACTTTAAATAGTAAATCACTCTATATTATAGTGATTAACTTTTGTTAATTAAAATTTACTAGAAAATAATGTGAGGTATTTAAAATGGTAAGTATAGAAGAATTTCCAATTGCAAGTGCAGATTACATTCCAGGATACAAAGTTGTAGAAGAAAAAGGATTTGTATACGGTTTGACCGTACGTGCACGTGGTCTTGGTGGAGACATCGGTGCAGGTTTAAAAGGCATACTCGGTGGAGAAATCAAGCAATATGTTAAGATGATGGAAGAATCCAGAGAAGAATCCATTAACCGCTGCATTGAACACGCTAAGGAATTAGGTGCAAATGCAATCATCACCATGAGAATGGATTCAGACAGCATCTCCCAAAACATGCAAGAAGTTTTAGCATATGGAACTGCTGTTGTAATTGAAAAAGAAGAATAATTCTTTATTCTTTTTTACTATTCTTTACTATTTTTTACTTTTTTTACTATTTTTATCTATTTAACTATTTTTCCACTATTTATCTTTCTGTTTTGTTTTGAATTTATTAACACAAAAACTTTATATATCATTAGTTGAATATTATAACTAACGAACGGCAGGTAGGTAAATATGAATACAAAAGAGAAAATCTTTGATGTTGCTTTAGACTTATTTTCAAAGAAGGGATATGATTCTGTTTCACTTAGAGAGATTGCAGAGGAAGTGGGAATTAAAAAAAGTTCAATATATAGTCATTATTCATCTAAAGAAGCAATATTGATGGATATATTTGATTACTTAAGAAATCTTTTTGAATATGATGAATTGCTCAACAATAAGGAATTGGAATTAACTGCAGATAATGAGATCTTAGTTGAAAATCCAGAACTGTTTTATCATATGGGATCTGAAGCCATCAAGACAATGTTTTCTGAAGAGAAAAATCTTAAAATCTGGAAATTGATCTTTATCCAGATGCATCATAACGAAACCATAAGGCTCTTCTTCCAAGAAGAGATACTGGTTAAGCCATTGATATTTTGGAGGGGATTCTTTAGCATCCTTAAGGAAAAGGGAATAATCAGAGATGACTGTAATCCAGAGCTATTGGCTAAGGAATATTACAGCTTTCCAATTTATTTGCTTTTGGAAATATGTGCAAAATATGATGACATTCCAGAAAGCACTTTGGATAATTTCTTCAAGGAAGCAGAAGAGCATGCCAATTTCCTATTGGATTGTGTGAAGGTGAAGTGATGGATGTTGAAAACTTTAATCTACAGGATTATCTTGCAGAAGGGGCTGAGATAATTGTAAAGGATGCAATTAGGGCTTCACTTAAAAACCCTAAGGAAAGCTTGTTTTTGGCAAGATTTGCAAAGCATACTAGAAGAGCAAGCAAAATCAGGCAAGAGTATGAGAGAAAAGGTCAAAACATTCCTATCTTTTTAATTGCAAGCATTACAAGCAGTTGCAACCTTCATTGCACTGGATGCTATTCAAGAGCAAATAATTCATGCAGTGATGATGCCCCTTTAAATCAGCTAAGTTCTGAAGAATGGGAGGATATCTTCAATCAGGCAAAAGACCTTGGAATAAGCTTCATAGTTCTTGCTGGTGGAGAGCCTATGATTAGGGAGGATGTCATAGTTAAGGCATGCCAATATGATGAGATACTATTTCCTATCTTTACAAATGGAACTATGCTGAATGAGGATTATCTTAAGTTATTTGATGAGAATAGAAACCTTGTTCCAATCTTTTCTATAGAGGGAGATATGGAAGTAACTGACTCAAGAAGGGGAGAAGGAGTTTACAATCAGTTGTTGAATTCAATGGATAAGATGAAAAGGAACAATTTAATCTTTGGAGCTTCACTTACCTTTACAAAAGGAAATTTAAATGATCTCCTTTCAAGGGAATATATCAATCAATTAAGGGATTTTGGTTGCAAGGTCATATTTTTCATTGAATATGTTCCTGTAAATGAAGATACAATGGATTTTGCTCCAGGTGATGAAGAGCGAGATTTATTATTGGAGAATCTTGAAGATTTAAGAAAAGAATATGATGATATGTTGTTTCTATCATTCCCTGGAGATGAAAAGACATCTGGTGGTTGCCTAGCAGCAGGAAGAGGATTTTTCCATATCAATTCCCATGGCGGTGCAGAGCCTTGTCCCGCTTCTCCATACAGTGATATGAATGTTAGGGATTCATCTCTTCTTGAAGCCCTTAACTCAAACTTATTCAAATCCCTTCGTGATGGAGGCATTCTTTTAGATGACCATGAAGGTGGCTGTGTATTGTTTGAACACAAGGAAGAAGTAGAGAGAATATTGAATGAATGATTGTTTCTCTCTCCTCCCAATTTTACTATTTTTTCGATAAATATAATAATTAATTTAATTAAATTTTTATTTAGATTTAAAATTTATTTTTAGATTTAAAATTTTTTAAAGAATTATTTTTTAAAATCTATTCTTAATTTCATTTTAGGTTGTGTTTATTATTTTTAATCAAGATTTAGAATTTAAAGGAAAATCAATCCCTCGTGTGGTTTTAGGAAATGCTCCATTCCTTGCTGATGCCTATTTTGGTCATAGGACTCGCTTATACAATTTGGATCTTCTTAGAAACCCGAATAATGTGAGCAAAATCATTGAAAAATCTTATGAATGTGGAGTGAAATCTATTAATTTGGCAAATAAGGAAAACCTTTTGAAAGCATTTGAAATGGCTTGTGACAATGGCGTGGAAATGAAGGCAGTTTCCACTATTGGAAAAACAGAAATGGATTATGTCTTCCCTAACTATGAACAGGCAAAAATGGAAGCTACCTGGAAGGAAGATATTGAAAATTTAGCTAGTTATGATAATTCTATGATGCT
>JAFRCZ010000183.1 GCA_017404125.1 Methanobrevibacter sp. | reverse complement strand
AATATTATTTTTAATAATAAGGATATATAAATATTTTCATATCGATGGAATGTCTTTCAATAAATCGAGTATTTATTTTATTTTTAATTCAAAGTAAAATAGAAAATACTTAATGAAATTCATATATTTTGAATTCTAACTGAATAAATAATGTTATTAAAATAAATTCATATCAAACTATCAATATAGATTTGATTAAAAAAAGGTCGTTTTAAAGTTTAATTCCTTAAAATTTATTAAAAAAAATTTATTAAAAAAAAGATAAGAATTCAAGTTTATTGTTCATAAATTAGATTCATATCTTCAAATGGCAAAATGGTTTCAACTGCCTTCACTTCAATAGCTATTCCTTTCTCTTTAATTGCAGCTATTGAGTTTAATCCGCTTCCTGTAACAATTCCAAAGTTGTAGTTGTCCACTTTTGCATTGTAAACCAGTTCTCTTGGCTTCCCTACTTTAAATATAGGCATTCCATTTTCATTGATCTTATCCAATATCTCTTCACATTCAGGTCTTGCAATGTATGGAACTTCTTTAATTGAAGCAAGGATTTTCTTCGGATTTTTCCTTTTAGCTATTTGTGTCAAGTTTTTGAAAATGAATATCTTATGAGGGTCTATTGATGAACCGTCATAGGAAATCATTTCTACAAATAAAGGCGGTTTTCCAAGTTCAAGCAATCCACCATATTGCGGGGTGCTTCTTATTCCATTTTTAATTAAGATTCCGTCAATGGATAGGCTGCATACAGTAGCTATTCCGACTTTAGCTTTGTCATTAGGGTGGGCAATGACATTGAAATGAGGATTTATGTATTCCGGAAGACTTTTATAGGTCTTTTTCATAATGCTTAAGGCATCATCCAAGTCTGCTTTGTTTAAGTAAGATATATTTGCAACAATATTTCCCTTGTTTGTTTCAATATCGTAATCTACTTGATTCATCCTATTCAATGATTTGGAAAGTATGAAAGGAGTTTTCTTATAGTCTATCCTTTTTGCTCCTTTAATCTTATGTTTAGAAGATTCGAGGGCTTTTAATTTATTATAATTGATGATTTCTTCACCGGTTTTTATATCAACTTTATAATCCATTTCCTGAGCTGCACAAAATGGAGTTATTCCACCAATGATTGTCACACCAACCATTCCTTCAGGCACTGGGATTCCCAATATATTTTCACTGACTTCTCCAACTTCCAAAACACCGCCAATTCCTACTTCTTCAAGCTTTTTAATTATGTCTTTTGCCTTTTCAACACTGTTTTCTGGTATTATTCTAAAGTTTGCAGGAATTGTTCCTGTCCCATGTTCCACAACATCCAGTACTGAAGTCATATCCTTAGCTATAAATGCATCCAATGGAGTGATTGAAGTTTTCTTGTAGGATATCAGTTCTGAAAATTTGGTAGGCTGATAGTCTTCAATTTCAACAAGCCCTCCATATTGTGGAATTGAAGGGATTCCATTTTTTAGAAATATTCCATCAATTGTTGTACCACAGATGGTTTTCATTACATATCCTTTTTTGCCGTTGATTTCAGTTTTTTTCGCATTGATCAATGGACTAACGCAAACTCCTGCTGCAAAAACTTCTTTAATAATGTCAAAAGCTTTATTTTCAAGGATATTTGAGGTGTTTACGATTACATTTCCCTCTTTTTTATTGTAATCAAAATCAGTTAGATATATTCTCTCTTCAAATTTTGAAAATGTAAAGTCTACCTGGTCATAGATTAGGCCTTTTTCCAGTTTGTTTCTTCCAAGTTCGGTAATTACTCTGCCAGAATATCCCTTTCTTTCTGTATAGCCCTTTTCATCAAGAATTTGCATATGGTAACGTACTGCTCTTTCACCTAAATTGTATCCTTTGTTTTTAAGTTCATCAGCTATTACCTTTGAGCCAATCGGCTTTTCCTGAATGTTAAGGATTCTTAGAATTTCTATCATTCTATGTTCAGATTCTGACATGTAATCTCCTGCTTGTAAAATAATGTGAATTTTGTTAATTAAATTAAAAATAGTTTTTTAATATGATTTGTTAATTGATAAAAAGAAAAAAGTATACTTAGATTATAAATCTAAGTATTTTTTATGTTCGTAATTGAACACTTGGACTCTGTATTCATCCCACTCTTCATATTTTGCAGCTAAGAATGCATTGAATATATGATCTCCAAGTGCCTTTTTCATAATTTCACTGTCTTCAAAGGTGTGGTATGCTTCCCATAAACTGGAAGGCAACAATTCAATACCTTTCTCTTCTCTTTCCTCTTCACTTAATTCATAAATGTTGATTTCAACAGGTTCTCCAGGGTCAATCTTATTTTTAATACCGTCCATACCTGCTTCAAGCATTGCTGCAAATGCCAAGTAAGGGTTACAGGTTGGGTCTGGGCTTCTGTATTCAATACGTGTAGCTTTTCCACGTGCTACAGGCACTCTTATTAAAGTGGATCTGTTTTGAAGACCATATGTGATGTATACAGGAGCTTCATATCCTGGAACCAATCTTTTGTATGAGTTTACGATAGGGTTGGTAACAGCTGTCAATGCTGCAGAGTGCTTTAATAATCCTCCGATGAACCACATAGCTTCTTGGGATAAGCCATCTTCACTGTTTTCGTCATAGAAAATGTTCTTTCCATCCTTGAATAAGCTTTGGTGACAGTGCATTCCACTACCGCTTTCTCCAAAGAATGGTTTTGGCATGAAAGTTACTCTGTAGTCAAATCCATCGAAATCAGCCATGTTTGCTACAATAGCTTTGATTGCTTGTTTGAAGGTGACTACTGCGTCTGCAGTTTTTAATGCATCATCAAACTTAAATGCGATTTCGTTTTGGCCTGGACCTACTTCGTGGTGGCTTGCTTCAACTTCAAAGCCTAATTCCTGTAGGTTGGTAGTGATTTCTCTTCTGAAATCAGTTCCTTTGTCAATTGGCTCTACATCAAAGTATCCAGCAGTGTCGTGAGGAATTGGGTATCCATCATCGTCAGTGTCTACAATAAAGAATTCAGGTTCTGGACCAATGTTGTATGTATAGCCTTCCTCTTTGATTTTAGCCAATGCCTTTTTGAGAATTCCTCTTGGATCTCCTTCAAAAGGTTCTCCATTTGGCTTATAGATGTCACAATTGAATCTGCAGGAAGCAGATTCTTCAGGTCTCCAGGATAAAGCGGAGTAAGTGCTTATGTCTGGCTTCAATACAAGGTCACTTGCATTGATTCCTACAAAACCAGGGATTGATGAACCGTCGAACAGGATTCCATCATTGAATAAATCTTCCATATTGCTTAATTCACATGGGATAGATACATTTTTCGGAATTCCATGCAAATCAACAAATTGGAGTCTAATAAACTTAATATTGTCTGCTTTCATTCTTTCAATTACATTTTTGATTCTTTCTTCCATTAAATCATTCTCCATTAGATTTGGAATAATTAACTTTAATAATTAAATAAATATTATTTTATTATTAGTTTCGGAAATATATTTCCATCTAATAATATATTTATTTTTTTAATATATTATGTTATCTATTTTATAGCTTTTAAAGCTTGTGCAATAGTTTATTTTTTTAATATTTTTCATTTGAATATCTAATTTTTTATTAAAATTTTAGAAATAGTTTAGTTTTATTATAAAAAATTGAACAAATACAGATTTTGATATATTTTTTT
>JAFRCZ010000182.1 GCA_017404125.1 Methanobrevibacter sp. | reverse complement strand
ATGACTTATCTAAAGCAGAATTAGGCAAATACATTTTTCAAGCTGTTAATGAAACCAATAAATGGATTGAAACCAATACCAATTTAGGCATTATGATGATGTGCATTCCAATAGCTGCGGCAGCTGCAATCAGCAGTAATTTTGATGAAATCCAGGAAAATGTAGGTCGTTTGATGGATGCTACAACTGTTGAGGATGCCGTTAACCTTTATGATGCCATTAACGTTGCAGATGCTGGAGGAATGGGAGATCAGGAAGAGTTTGATGTTATGAGTGAAAAGGCTAAAGATGAATTGCGGGCTAATAATCAAACAATGTTTGATGTATTGGAAATTTCAGCAGGATGGGACAGATTAGCTAATGAACTCACCAATAAAATGCCTGTTTGCTTTGAAATAGGTTATCCTACCTTCTCAAACTTTTGGAAAAGTTGTGATGATGTGGATGTAATCAATAAGGCTACCGTTTTAACATTCATGACTATCTTATCTCAAATTCCAGACACTTTGATTTCAAGAAAATATGGTAATGAAGTTGCAGAGTCTGTTTCTTTAAAAGCAAAAGAGATTTTGGAATTCAAGGATGATGATTCCTTTGTAGAAAAGCTATTGGAATTTGATGATTATCTCTATGAAAATAAGCGCAATCCTGGAACAACAGCTGATTTAACTGCAGCATCAATATTCTTATCATATCTTGCAAATGAATTTTAGTTAGAATTTTTTTCTTTATTATTTATTTTAATTAGGATTCATTTCTTTTTTTATTTTAAAAACTTTTTTTAAATTTTTATTTTTATTTTCTATTTTTTAAATATATTTATTAATTAGATTAGAGATATATTATAATATTATGAAATAATAGTTATTTAAAGAAATAATCAAATTCTAATGATTATTAATTTAAATATTTAATTTAAAACTTATTCGATAATTTATAAAAATGCATCTGGTGTTTAGATGAGTGAAGATATTAATAAAATCATTAATGAATTGCATATTTATGAAAAAAAGCTATTGAAAGAGTTAGAGATTAATGAAAATGCAAGTCCTGATGAAATAGCTGAAAATACTGGTTTAAATATCAAGTCAGTTATGAGTGCTGCAGGTTCATTATCTTCTAAAGGAATCATTGTAGTAAATAAAGATACAAAAGCTAAATTTAGTTTAACTGAAAATGGTAAAAAATATGCTGAAATTGGCCTTCCTGAAAGAAGAATCCTAAAAGTATTGCAAGATAAAAAAGAATTGGCTATGAAGGATTTAGCTAGCTTGGAAGATCTTGATAAAAAGGAAATAAATATCTCAATCGGTTGGTTAGTTCGTAAAAGCTGGGCTAAAATGGATAAAGGTGTATTGTCCATCACAGAAGTTGGAGAATCCAGCAAAGACAAATTAGGGGATGATGAATCTGTATTAAAAACCCTTATTGACAAGGCACAATTATCTAAAGAACAATTAGATGAAGATATGGCTAAAGGTTTATCTGCACTTAAGGAAAGGAAAAATCTCATTGCTGAGGAAAAAACAACCTTACACAGTTTTGAATTGACTGACTTAGGTAGAGAAATCTTGGAGACTGGATTTGACATAGTGGAAGAGGCAACTCAGTTAACTCATGAACAGCTAAAGGAAGGCTCTTGGAAAGACTTGAAATACAGACCTTATGACATTAATGCTGAATACCCTATATTTTTCCCAGGTAAGGAACATCCTTTAAGAAGAATCATTCAGGAAATTAGAGAAATCTTCTTGAATATGGGCTTTACTGAAGATAAGGGAGATTATTTGGAATCTGCATTTTGGAATTTTGATTCCCTTTTCCAACCTCAAGATCATGCTGCAAGAGAAATGCAGGATACATTTTATGTTAAAAATCCATTAACCTGTGATTTGCCAGATGATGCACTTGTAGAAAGAGTGGCAAAAACTCATGAAAACGGTGGAAACACTGGTTCAGATGGTTGGAATTATAAATGGGATGCAGATATTGCTCGTCAATCTGTTTTAAGAACTCATGCAACTGGAATTTCTACTCAAAGATTGGCAAAAGGTGAACTTCCTATTAAAATGTTTTCAGTAGGAAGAGTGTTCAGAAGAGAAACCTTTGATTATAATCATTTGCCAGAGTTCCATCAAGTTGAAGGGCTTGTAGCGGCTCCTGGAATTAATTATCAAAACTTATTAGGTACTTTAAAGGAATTCTATAAGAAATTAGGATTTGAAGTAAGATTCAGACCAGCTTATTTCCCTTACACCTATCTTTCCACTGAATGTGAAATCTACTTGGAAGAAAAGGAAAGTTGGATTGAACTTGGTGGTTGTGGAATGTTCCGTCCAGAAGTTCTAGAACCTTTAGGAATCAATACTCCAGCATTAGCATTCGGTTTAGGTATTGAACGTCTTGCAATGATTAGATATGATTTGTCTGACATTAGAATGCTTTATAAAAGTGATATTAGCTGGTTAAGAGAAGTTCCTTTAGAAGAAGGAGTTAAGTTTGACTAATTTCTTCTTTTAATTCTTAACTTCTATTTTTTACTTTAATTTTTCTATTTTTATTGTTTTTTCGATTTTATAATTTTTTAATCTTTTTATTTAATTACTATTGAATGTGATTTTTATGACAAATGTTAGACTTATTTCATGGAATGTAAATGGTATTAGAGCGATTCATAAAAAAGGTTTTCTGGACTGGTTCAATGAAGAAAAGGCAGATATTGTATGTCTTCAGGAAACCAAGGCTCAAGTGGATCAATTGCCTAAAAAATTGGTTAATATTCCAGATTATACAAGCTATTTCAATTCTGCTGAAAGGAAGGGATACAGTGGTGTAGCTACTTATACAGCTATTGAACCTAAAGATGTTTATTCAGGCATGGGAATTGAAAAGTTTGACATTGAAGGAAGACTTCAAAGATTGGATTTTGAGGGATTTACCCTTTTAAACATTTATTACCCTAACGGGGGTAGTGGAGATGAAAGATTGAAATATAAGCTTGATTTCTATGATGCATTCCTTGACTATACTAATGATTTAAGAGATAAAGGTCACAATTTGGTAATATGTGGTGATTTGAATACTGCACATAAGGAAATTGACTTGGCAAGACCAAAACAAAATGAAGAGACTTCAGGTTTCTTGCCTATAGAGCGAGAATGGGTAACTAAGTTTTTAGAGAATGGTTATATTGATACTTTTAGAATGCTTCATGAAAATGAAAAAGATCAATATACCTGGTGGAGCTATAGGACTCGAGCTAGAACAAGAAATGTGGGATGGCGCTTGGATTATTTCTTTGTAAATGAAGAATTTAAGGATAATGTCAAGGCATCTTATATTAAATCCGATGTAATGGGTTCTGATCATTGTCCTATTGCTTTAGAAATAGAAATATAATTTTTTTCTTAAAAAAAGTTTTCAAATCATTTTAAGATTGTATGATTTTTAAGTTAAAAAAAGCTTTTAAAATGATTTTATTTTTTTTAAATTTAATGAATTTTAGTTTTGAGATTTCATTAAATTCAAAATTTCTTCGCCATATTCTGTCAATTCATATAATCTGCCCCGTTTGGTTTCGGGGTTTAATAAGCGAACCAATTCCTTTTCTCTTAATTGGCTTAAAATTCGACTAACATTATTACTATGGATGCCAGTTTTCTTACTTATATCCGTTGGCTTTAAGGTTTCTCCATCTAATGATTTGAATATTTTCTCTCGATTTTTCGACAATTTGATGAATTCTATAATAATTTTCTCAGAGTCTTTCATAGCAATCCCTTCAACTGTTTTTATTTTATATTAAACTTCATTCTATTTATTTTTTTGTTTAAGGCTTCAATGTGTTAAGTTTAATATATATTACTATTCTTAATATTAAATTAGATATTAGATATTAAATGTTTATGTTCATTATATCTATTCAATATCTATTTGAAAGTTAATTGTTAGATATTTGATAGATATATTATAGATATAAGATAGATAAAAGAAAATTAGAGAAAAATAAGTTAGAAGAAAAATTAAAATTTTAAACAATACATAATTATTAAAAAGATAAAAATAATATATTTATATATAGAATATTTTTATTTTTCAGGTGTTAAAATGAATGAATCCCCAGAACAAATAGCTATTGAAAATGAGATAAAAGTGCAGAAAGATAAATTTTTATCTTATTTTAACGGATCCTTGCCGGATACAATGGAATTGGAATTTGAAGGATTCTATAGAAGAGGATTCTTTGTAAGCAAAAAGAGATATGCTGTCATTGAAGACGGTAAAATCATTGCAAAAGGTTTGGAACTTGTTAGAAGGGACTGGGCACCAATAGCTAAAAAAACTCAGGAAAGTATTTTAATGGCTATTTTAAAAGAGGGGGATGTTAAAAAGGCTGAAAAAATCATCAGCAAAGTTCTTAAACAAATCAAATCTGGAAATCTTGATAGGAAAGAACTGATTATCCATACTCAAATTACCAAAAATCTTGATGACTATAAGCAGGTTGGGCCCCATGTCATTGCGGCTCGTGAGATAGAGGCTCATGGAATTAAGGTGGGCAAAGGAACTATTGTTCAATATATAATAGCTAAGGGAAAAGGATCAATAAGCCAAAGGGCAGTTCCTTATGAATATAGTGAAGGAATTGAATATGATAAGGAATACTATATTGAAAATCAATTGATTCCTGCAGTTTCAAGGATGATGGAACCTTTAGGTTATGATAAAGAGAGATTAATGGAATTATCTTCTAATGAAAGACAACAAAGTTTAGATGCTTTCTTTTAATACTTAATTGATTTAAATTTGGAAATATTTGGTCTAATAAATAATTATTAGGAATTTTTATATAAAATAAAATGAAATATAGTATTAAAGATTATTATAGAAAATAAGATTCTTGAACTTAATGATTTACAAAATGACTTAAAACATAGTATTTGGTGTAATAATGACAAAAGCTGTATTTTTTGATATTGATGATACTCTTGTAGACACTTCAAGTTTTGCTGATTTGGCAAGACATGCGGCTATTGAAAGTATGTGTAATAATGGTTTGCCTTTAGAACCTGATGAAGCATATGATTTATTAAAAGATATTATTAAAGATAAAGGTTCAAATTATTCCAAACACTTCAATATCTTAACAGAGGAAGTTTTAGGAAAAGAAGATCCTCTATTGGTAGCTATTGGGATGACAACATACCACAATGTAAAATTTGCTCTTTTAAGACCATTCCCAAGAACAAGTGCAATATTGATTTACCTTAAAAGTAAAGGATATAAGTTAGGCGCTATTACCAATGGAATTACCATTAAGCAATGGGAAAAATTAGTCAGATTAAACTTATACCACTTTTTTGATATTGTAATCACTTCAGAAGAAGTAGGTGTCGAAAAGCCAGATCCAGAGATATATATCGAAGCATGCAGAAGAATGGCATGTGATGTTAAAAAAAGCATTATGGTTGGAAACAAATTGGATGTAGACTGTATGGGTGCAGTCAATGCTGGAATGAGTGCTATTCTTGTAAACTCCACTTTGGATGAAGAGGAAAAGGAAAGGGTCAATGAAGAAGACATTGACATTATTGTTTTAGACAGTATTTCTGATGTGGATACTGTTTTCTAAGGATTTTTTATTTTTATT
>JAFRCZ010000181.1 GCA_017404125.1 Methanobrevibacter sp. | reverse complement strand
TAATTAAAATAATGATTATATTCGTATAGGTGGTTAATTTAATATGCAAAAAGTAATTAATTCACATTGTCACATTTACCCACATAAGATTGCAGCAAAGGCTGTTAAAGGAATACGTGATTTTTATGACCTTCATATGTCTTTAAATGGGACTGTAGATGATTTGATTGAAGATGGCAATAAGGTTGGTGTTGTTCATTTTCTTATTCATTCTGTTGCAACAACTCCAAAACAGGTTAAATCAATTAATGAATTCATAAGTTTTGAAGTGAAAACACATCCTGGATTGTTTACAGGTTTTGGAACACTTCATCCAGATAGCGTTGACATTGAAGGTGACTTAGACCATATAATTGAATTAGGGCTTAAAGGTGTAAAGGTTCATCCTGATTTCCAGCAATTTGCCTTAAATGAGGAAAGAGCATTTAAAATGGCAAATGCTATTACTGAAAGAGGATTACCTATTATGATTCATTGTGGAGATTTCAGATATAACTATTCCAATCCTGAACATTTAAAGCCTTTACTTGAAAATTTCCCAGATCTCACAGTCATAGGAGCTCATTTTGCAGGATGGAGTATGTGGGAAAAGGCTACTGAAGAATTGGCTGGAACACCTAATTTAATTGTAGACTGCAGTTCAAGTCTGTATGCATTATCCCCTGAGACTGCAAAGGATTTAATTCATGCTTATGGTGCAGATAAGGTTTTATGGGCATCTGATTTTCCAATGTGGGAGTCAGTCAGCGAGATGGAAATGTTTAATAAAATTGACTTGACAGAAGAAGAAAGAACCATGATTCTTTATGAAAATGCAGCAAAGTTGTTAGGTCTAAAAGATTAATTAGCCCCTTATTTTATTTTTTATTTTATCATTTTTCATTTTTCATTTTTTAATTATTTATTATTCATATAATTCAGTTTTAAGGATGTTTTAAATGTTTGATGTAGAAGCTATTGAAGCAGAGTATTTTACTTTAGATGAGTTTAAGTTTAAAAATGGTGAAGTTTTAAAAGATGCAAAAGTGGAATATATCACTTTTGGAACTCCACAATATGATGATAAGGGAATCATTTCAAATGCAGTAATTTACTTCCATGGTTCCAGTGGCAGCTGCTACTCTGCAAGACGCATTTCTGAGGATATGGGGAGCGGAGAAATATTTGATACAGATAAATTCTTCTTTATTTCAGTTAGCGCTTTAGGCTGTCCCGGTTCTGCTAGCCCCTCTACAACAGGATTAATGAATAAGTTTCCAGTATACGATGTAGAAGATATGGTAAACTTCCAAAAGCAGTTTATTGAAGAGAAATTTGGAATCACTCATTTAAAAGGAATTATTGGAAATTCCATGGGCGGTTTTGAAGTATTGACATGGGGATGTGTTTATCCGGATTCAGTTGATTTCATCATATCCCTTGTAAGCAGCTTTAAGGTAGGGGGACACAATTATGCCTTAAGCAAAATTATGAATAATATTTTAGAAACAGACCCTGATTATAATGATGGAGCATATGAGCTTCCTCTTTCTGATTCTCTAAAGAGAAGCTTAAAGCTTTCTTCAGATGCAATGTATTGCTATGGGCTTTCAAGGGAAGAATACAGAAACAATATGACTAATGAAGAGATTGAACTTGCTATGGCCGAATTTGCTGAGGAAAGCTTGGAAGAGGATCCAAATGACTTGATTTACATGAATAATTCCTCATTGGATTATGACCTTACAGATCAATTGAAGAATATCACTGCAAAAGTTTTGATAATAGCCATTAATCAAGACCAGTATTTCCCGCCGAATTTGGATGCCATTCCAATGAGCAAAATGATTAAAAACAATAAATTGCTTATTTTTGATTCTTGTATGGGGCATGTTGGCTCAAGTGAATTGTATAAGATAAAAGATGATTTGGAAGAGTTCATTAAGGAATTTAGAGACAATTAATTATTTTTTATTTATTTTATTAAGGATTTTAAAACAATTTTTTATTAAATTTTATTTTTTTAGGTGTTATTATGGAAATAACTTACAAAGATATTCATGATTTTGAAGAAAAGGATTTGGAAGATTTATTCTTATCAGTTGAATGGTCTTCAGGCCATTTTCCAGACAAACTTGTTATAGCTATGAAAAACTTTGAAACAGTCTGTTCTGCTTGGGATGGGGATAAACTGGTAGGTATGGTCTGTGCTATGGATGATGGAATAATGACTGCTTATGTCCATTATGTTCTCATAAGGCCAGATTATCAAGGAAAAGGCATTGGAAAGGAAATGCTAAAAAGAGTGACTGATAAGTATAAGGATTATTTACGCATTGTTGTTGTTTCCTATGATGATGAAATTGAGTTCTATGAACATTGTGGGTTTGAAAAGGCAGATGATGCAAGCCCAATGTTTATAACTGATTTATGGACTTAAGAATATTTTAAAAAGCTTTAAATTTTAGAAAATCATATTTAATATTGTAATTGGTGTGATAGCATGTTAAGCGTTAAAGTTGAAGATTACGGTGAAACTGAAGATGAAATGCACTATGTAACCTATAGGGCATCTGGTTTAAGCGACCAGGAATTGGAATTTTTATTGAATAATTTAGAAGGGGAAACCATAGTGGAAGATGGTGATTTGCTCCTAAATATCTTCTATTCTAGAAAATTCTTCCCATTTGCTTCAGACGATGCACATTTTAAATTGGAAGACTTTATAAAAAGAGAAGAAATCGAAATGACTTATTTCATTGCAAGTTTCTTGGAAGATATGAAATAATCTTTCTCATAAAAATTTATTGTTACTTTTATTTTTAAGAGGGTTTTTTAGATTAAAGCACTGATTCTGATTTATTTTTACTTTTATTTTTAAGAGGGTTTTTTAGATTAAAGCACTAATTCTGATTTATTTTTACTTTGGTAAGCATACCATGCACTATTTTCAGTTAAATACTCCCTTGCTAAATTCAGAATCATATCTTCGCTTTCACCTTTCTCTAAGAGATCTTTTTCTGCTTTTGCATATAGTAAAATCATTCTTTTATGGTCATTTATTTTTTCAGTTAAAGACATTTTCCCATAATAGCTTTCAAGGAATAATGTACTTACAGACATAGATCCAATAGCAATTTTTATACATAAGCGGATAAGATGGGCATCTATATTTGGTGAAAAGATATACATATAAATTTCAAAAAAGAGCCCTAGCAAGAAAGCAAGAACTGTCACTTTTATTGCAATATCACTTATTTTTTCTTCTTTTTCCTTTTTAAGGACAGCTTTATTGAGGGCTTCTTCATGATAGGTTTTCTGATCACGAATCCAGTAATACACTAGTGATTCCTTTTCCTTCACCTCATTTAATGGTAAACTTTTTAAGATATTTCCAATCCAAGGGATTCCTTTTTTGATAAACCAAGGCATAATATCCAGTACTGTTTTTTCAGTATCTGCAGTTGATAGGAAAAATTGAAGTCGAAGTGATTCTGCAAGTACCCTATATTCCAGATATTTTCTATGACACTCTAAATTATCTGATTTTTTTTGTATATAGAATAATAAAATTAGCAAAATTACACATAATCCAATCATAAAATGCATTTCGCCTTCGAAATAAAGAAAAAATACGATTGAGATTAGTGGTCCAAGGCATGAAAATAAAAGTAGAATGTTTTCATGCTTTTTTGCATTTTCAATGCTTAAAGAATCTGCAATGCCATATAATTTGTCAATTTCAATTAATGCAGGGTCTTTTATGGTTCCATAAATATGATAAAATGGGCCTTTACACTTTTCCTTTTCTTCTAAAAAAATTCTCTCCCTTCGATTCATAATATCTAATTTTTTTTATTTAGAAGCTTCAAGCATTCTTTCAATTGCATTAATTGATTTTTCAGCTATTTCTTTTGGAACAACAATTCTTGGTTCTTCATTTTTAAGGCAGTCCCTTACCTTTTCAAGGGTATGTATTTTCATTCCATCACAAATAGCATCTTCAAGCAATGGAT
>JAFRCZ010000180.1 GCA_017404125.1 Methanobrevibacter sp. | reverse complement strand
TTATATGCAGAAAATACTAATCTTTTAAAATTAAGCTTTGAGCAGTCCATAAAGTATTCTCTTTTAATTTTACTCCCAATTAGTATTGGTGTTTATATCTATTCTCCAACTATTATTGATTTAATATATGGTAGTGAATATGCTTTAGCCTCAACTTCTATGCAAATACTTATTTGGACAATTATATTTTTATTTATTAATGGAGTTACTAGTTCTTTATTAAATGCTATTGATAAAGAGATTGATGTGACCAAAATTTATATAGTTGTAGCATTTGTTAATATAGTTCTAAATTATTTTGCAATAATCATTTGGTCTTATAATGGAGCAGCATTAACTACTGTTTTATGTGAAATATTAGTTTTATATTTAATGCTGTTAAAGATTTCAAAAACAGAATACAAAGCAGACATTTCATTATGGAAATCAGTGATAAAATTAGTTATTTGTGGTGCAATATTATCAATTGTATTATATTTAATTAATGTATCCCTTTGGTTAGCAATCCCTATTGGATTAATTGTTTTTGTAGCATCCTTATTCTTAACTAAATCTATTGATGATACAGATAAGTATATAGTTAAAGAATTATTAAAGAAATAAATCATGATTTCCATTGATTTGTATTCAATTTTTATTTTATGATATTTATTTAGGTATTTTTTGATAGTTTATTACTTAAAAACTATAACTATATTATAAAGTATTACTAAATATAATATTATTCTATTTTTATCGAGAATTTTAGGGGTTAAATAATGGGCTTATTTGATAATATAAAAAATGTTACTGGACGCAAATCAAAGGATGGTTCAGCAAATAGTAGGCCTGTCATTTACTCATCCACTTTCAATAAGTTGAACAGAAGATTTGGAAATAAGGAAAAAGCAACTTCATATTTAGCTTCCAATATGCACAATTTTTATATTTCCAGTTCCAAATTCAATAAGGGGATTCAGATAAAGAATCTTTTCAGGAAAGTGAAAATAGATATTCCTAAAGAAGGATTCATTTACTTTTTAGATGTGTTGAAAAATTTGAATTTTGATGGAAAAACCATAAACGGCATTTCCCCAGATTATTCCAAACTTCTTCATAGTTCTGTTTATTCATATAATGAATTGTATTTCCATCCTAAAGCAGGTCGGGGATTTGCTCGTGATTTAAGTTCTGATTTCATAAAAAATCAATTGGATACTTTAGATGGCATTGAATTGCTAATTTATAGAATCATTAAAAAGCTACGAAATTCCAATCATAAAGATAGAATGAAATATGTTCACTATTTTGAAAATATGATTGATAGAGAAGCAGAACACTTCGAAGAGGCATTGCAGAGAATTCTTTTCTATAATCAGATCTTATGGCAGACAGGTCATTCTTCTGTAAGTTTAGGCAGATTAGATAAAATACTTGAAGATTATTATTTTGATGATTTAAACAGTGGATTTATTACACAGGAAGAAACCTATGAGATAATCAAATCCTTTTTAAGAACATTACATTCATATCAGTGGTATAAAAGCGAAGCATTTATAGGAGATACAGGTCAAGTAATTGTTCTCGGTGGCAAATATTCTGATGAATTCGGCGAATATTATTTCTATAATGACTTGACTTATATGTTTATTCGTGCAATAGATGAATTAAAATTATCAGAACCTAAAGTTTTGCTTAGAATAAGCAATGAAACTCCCCGTGATTTAGTAGAATTGGCTTTAGAAACCATTAATAATGGAATTTCCAATATATTATTCTCTAATGATGAGGTAATAATAGATAAGATGTTAGAGTTTGGTTATGATAAGGAAGATGCTGAAAATTATTCAGTTTCCAGTTTCTGTGAACCTACAACTGTAGGAAATGGTTTGGAACAGAATAATTTGGCTTGTATTTCATTTTTAAAACCATTAAATGAGTTTTTAGATACTGAAACTCCACAAGTATTGGATATGCTTGAAAATTATGGTGAATTATTTAACTCATACAAATATTATCTCAAGAAGGAAGTGGAATCCATAATCAAAACATTAGAGGGTATTGAATGGAATGAAGATCCATTGCTTTCCTTATTTATTGATGATTGTAATGATAAGCAACTGGATATCTCCAAAGGAGGAGCTAAGTATTATCATTATGGAATTACAACAGTAGCACTGGAAAATACTGTTAATAGTTTGTATAATATCAAAAAACTTGTTTTTGAAGATAAAAAATATAAATTGAATGATTTGAATAAAATCAGAAAGAATAACTATAAGAAAGACAAATATCAAGACGATTATAATCTTTTAAAGAACATGAAACCTTGTTTTGGTATGGATGACAATGAAATAATCAATATTACTAATGATATTATTTTACTTCTAGAGGAGTGCTTAAAAGATTATGAAAATGAATTTGGCGGAAAAATCAAGTTTGGCTTAACTAACCCTTCATATTTTGTTTCAGATGACGAAATATCAGCATCTTTTGATGGCAGAAAAGAAGGAGAACCTTTTAATCCATATATTTCTCTAGATACTGATAAAGATTTCACAGAAATATTGCGCTTTGCATCAAAAATAGATTTTAATGAATGTTGTGTTAATGGTAATGTGATTGATTTGATGTTTGCACCTAATTTCATTAAAAATCATTTTGATGAAGTTACAGATTTTGTTATTTCAAGCATCCAGTCAGGATTTTTCCAAATGCAAATGAATATAGTTAGCAGCAAAATCCTTATAGAAGCGAAGGAAGAACCTGAGACACATTCAAAGTTAGTTGTGAAGTTTTGCGGATTTAGTACTTACTTTAATGATTTGCCTAAGGAGTATCAGGATTTATTGATTAATAGAGCTTTAAAAAATGAAGGTAAATCAGATTTTTAGAAACTTTTTAATTTAAAATTTTTGAAATTTTTTTATTTTTAATTTTTATAATTTATAATATTCAAGTGATTAAATGAGCTATGTTAAAGAGTCTACTGTAATTGATGAAACCATTTATGATTTAATAAATGAAGCATTTGATAATGAAAGAAAATACAAGGATGCCAAGTATAGAAATTCTATTTTTACACAATACAATGACTATTTTGTTAAAACCGATGATGGATCATACAGCATTAAATCAAAGGAAATAAATCATAAGGTAGAAACATTGCACACTTCAACTGGAGCAATAAGCGAATCATTTGAAAAGTTCATAAAGCCTTTAAAACTTGATTACAGCAAAGATATAGCTATTTTGGATATCTGTGCAGGATTAGGTTTTAATTCATCTGCAGCTATTGATGACTTTTTAAGCAATGCAGATGGAAGTACAACTCTACACATAGATATGTTAGAAATATCCAAGCCAACTCTTGCAGCTGGATTGATGGTTCCGTCTCCGATAAAAGCTCATGACATTACTAAAAAAGCAATAGAACAATCATTAATTGATTGTGATTATGCATCATTGGAATTAGAAGAAAGAAATATTCCAGACAATATTGAATTAAGGATTCACATTGATGATGCAAGGCAGGTTATACAAAAGCTTGAAGACAATAGCTATGATGCTATATTTTTAGATCCTTTCAGCCAAAACATGTCACCTGAATTAGTATCAGTAGACTTTTTTAAGGAGTTTAGAAGAGTGATTAAGGATAATGGAATAGTCTGTACATACACTTCATCAGCTCCAGTGAGAATGGGTTTTATTGAAGCGGATTTCTATGTATCCTTAGGGCCAATCTTCGGACGTTTCCAAGGTGGGACTTTAGCATCACCAAGTCCAAAAAATCTAAACAAATCATTGCCTAAAAATGATGAGATAAAGATGGCTTTATCTGATGTGGGAATTCCATTTAGAGACCCAAATTTAAATCTTTCATCTGCTGAAATTTTAGACAATAGGACTGAGGAACGTCATTTAGCCCGCCATAACACTAAAATATCATCTGCTGTTAAGACTCCCATATTCTTAGGTCAGGAAATGGATGATGAGCCATTGAAAAGAAGAGTTGAAAGAAACCTTGCAAAAATGAATATTCCTGGAGTTTTATCTGATGAAGCATTATACATTGTAGAGCCAGAAAAAGATTATCGTGAAGAATATTTAGAAGATAATAACACTAGAACACGTGTTTTGGAAATGATGAAACGTTTGGAAGAAGTAAGGAATAGGAACAAATAGATTATAAGTTTAAATACTATGTGATAAATAATTAATAAAATATTATATTTAAAGAGAAATTTATTTAAAGAATAATTATTCAAATTCAAAATTATTCAATACATATTATTTTAAGGAAGAAAATCATGTTTGAAATTAAAGCAAAAGATATGAGAGGAAGAGTAGGGCTTTTGAAAACAAAGCATGGGGACATCAAAACCCCTAACTTAATGCCTGTTATTCATCCTAGAAAACAAACCATTAATGTTAAGGATTATGGTGCAGACATTGTAATCACAAATGCTTATTTAATCTATAAGGATGAGGAATTGAGCAAGAAAGCATTGGATGTAGGATTGCATGAGCTAATTAACTTTGATGGGCCTATCATGACTGATTCCGGTTCATTCCAATTATCCGTTTATGGTGATGTGGACATTACAAACAAGGAAGTAATTGAGTTTCAGGAAGCTATTGGAACTGATATAGGAACTTCCCTTGACATTCCAACAGGGCCTTATGTTGATAGGGAAAAGGCAGAAGAGGACTTGGAAATAACCTTGGAACGTGCTAAGGAAGCTATCAGTTTTGTCAAGGATAATGATTTTGAAATGAAAATTAACTCAGTTGTTCAGGGATCCACTTATCTTGATTTGAGGGAATACTGTGCAACTGAACTTACAAAGCTTGATGCAGATTTATATCCTATTGGTGCTGTAGTGCCACTTATGGAAATGTATCACTACAAAGACCTTGTTGATGCAGTAATGCATTCAGTCAAATGCTTGCCAGACTCTAAAGCTCGTCACTTGATGGGTGCAGGGCATCCTATGATTTTTGCACTTTGTGTTGCTATGGGCTGTGACTTATTTGATTCGGCGGCTTATATCTTATATGCAGAAGATGACAGATTCCTCACTACAAGAGGCACAATAAAGCTTGAAAACCTGACAGAAATGCCTTGTTCATGTGAAGTCTGCTGCAAATACACACCAGATGACTTAAGGGCTATGGATAAGGAAGAAAGAACCAAATTAATTGCACAACACAACTTGCATGTAAGCTTTGCAGAGCTTAGGCTTATCAGACAAGCTATCTCTGAAGGAAGCTTGATGGAACTTGTGGAAGAACGTTGCAGAGCTCACCCTATGTTATTGGATGCCTTAAGGCATTTAGGCGAGTATAGTGAAGATTTGGAAAAGTTCGATCCTCGAAGCAAAAGGTCTGCATTTTTCTATACAGGTCCCGAATCATTAAAGAGAGCTGAAGTCACAAGACATCTCAAGCAATTGGAAAATATGGATAAAAAGAAAAACCTTGTAGTGCTTCCTGCTTATAGAAAGCCTTACAGCAAATATTTGGTAAGTAGCTTTAGAGAGTTCTTTGTTTATGCAAAGGATGAATCCAAAGGTGAAGATGAACCTTGCATAATTGACAATAATGAAACTGATTTTGCTGTATTGGATATTCCATTCTGTCTTATTCCACTTGAATTGGATGAAGTCTATCCTTTAAGCCAAAGCGATGCTCCAAGGATTCATGATAAGATTGCTGATGAGTTTGCAAGAGACTTCCTGATCGATTTTGCTGAAAATTATGAGAATGTACTGATTCATCCAAAGGTTGTAGATGAGCTTGAACTGGATTATATTGAGGAATATGAACATCCTGAAGACGTTAAATATAAAAAGGATGATATCAGGAAATTGAAGGCAATTGCAGACTACCAATTTGGAAAAGGTGCGGGAGATGCTTTGTTTACTGGCAAAATAAAGATTGAAAAAAGCAAAAAGACAGGTAAGATAAGACATGTATTTGATGGAAATCAGAATATTGTCAACATGAGAGCATCTGACAGCTTTTTGATCTTATCCAAATTAGGGGCTAAGAGATTAGCTGCTTTAGATGGGATGAGAAATAAGGTCATGATTGATAATAGCGTTGAATCATTTGCTCGTGATGGAAAAAGCGTATTTGCCAAATTCATCATTGATTGTGATGAAAACATAAGATCAAATGATGAGGTATTGATTGTAAATGAAGAAGGGGAGCTTCTAGCATTCGGTAAGGCGCTTTTGAATCATAAGGAAATGCTAGACTTTAAGACAGGTCAAGCCATTAAAACAAGAAAAGGATTTAAAAAATAATCCTTTTTAATTTTTTTTCAATTTTTGATTTTTTTCAATTATTAAATTTTATATATTTTGATTTATAGAATACTAATTAGTTAATAAATTTATCAAAATTTGATTAATTCTATAAAATATTCAATTAAATAAATTATTAAAAAAATTATAGAGGAAGTAATATGATACCTGGTATGAGTCCAAAACAAATGAAAAATATGCAAAGGCAAATGAAAAAAATGGGAATGGACATGAAGGAAATCGATGGTGTCCAAGAAGTCATTATTCGCTGTGAAG